>JBFMHB010000035.1 GCA_040752915.1 Acidobacteriota bacterium | reverse complement strand
CCTCCTTCCCCGCGCTTCCGGCGTGCGGTATGGTAGGGCCGGAGGTGCGGCGGTGGATCGCGTGCGTTCGACGACGGTGCTGTGCGTGTCGAGGGGAGGCCGGGTGGCGCTGGGGGCCGACGGCCAGGTGACGATGGGCCAGACGGCCATCAAGCACACGGCCAGCAAGGTCCGCAGGCTGTACCAGGGGCGCGTTCTGGCGGGCTTCGCGGGCGGGGTGGCGGACGCCTTCGCCCTCTTCACCCGCTTCGAGGCCAAGCTGGAGGAGTTCCACGGGAACTTCGAGCGGGCCGCCGTGGAACTCGTGAAGGACTGGCGCACGGACCGGGCCTTGAGGCGGCTCGAAGCCATGCTGGTGGTGGCCGACGGGGAGCGGCAGTTCCTCCTCTCGGGAAGCGGCGAACTCATCGCGCCCGACGACGGCATCCTCGCCATCGGTTCGGGGGGGCCTTACGCCCTCGCGGCGGCCCGGGCGCTCCTGCGGAACACGGACCTTCCGGCCCGGGCCATCGTGGAGGAGAGCCTGCGCATCGCCAGCGAGATCTGCATCTTTACCAACGGAAACCTGGTCGTCGAGGAACTGGAAAAGGAAACGACCGGCGGGGGATGAGGGCCGCCTCCGGCCCGCCGCGGGCCCTCCGGCGCCATCTTCCCGTTCCTCCCCGCGGACGCTTTCGGGCTCTCCGACAGGTGCGAAAATGATCAAGACGGAACCGGGCTCCCTGTACAACCGCCTCGACGATCCGCTCACGCCCAAGAAGATCGTGGAGGAGCTGGACAAGTACATCATCGGCCAGGCCGAGGCCAAGCGCGCCGTGGCCGTGGCCCTGCGCAACCGCGTGCGACGCCAGACCCTTCCCGAGGACCTGCGCGACGAGGTGGCCCCCAAGAACATCATCATGATCGGCCCCACGGGGGTGGGGAAGACGGAGATCGCGCGGCGCCTGGCGCGCCTGACGGCCTCTCCGTTCCTCAAGATCGAGGCCAGCAAGTTCACCGAGGTGGGCTACGTGGGGCGCGACGTGGAGTCCATCGTGCGCGACCTGACGGAGATCGGGTTCCAGCTCGTGCGCGAGGAGAAGGTGGCGGCCGTGCGGGAGAAGGCCAAGGCCCAGGCCGAGGAGCGCCTTCTCGACCTCCTGATCCCGCCGACGCCCTCGTACCGGCCCGGCGACACGGCCCCGCCCGCCCAGGGGGGGGCCTTCGAGCCGCCCCCGGTGCCGGGCTCAGGAGCCTCCAGCCGGGAGCGCATGCGCGAGTGGCTGAAGGCCGGGCGCCTGAACGACCGCACCGTGGAGGTGAGCGTGCCCGAGGGCGGGGCCTCGATGAAGCTCTTCACCCCGGCGGGCATGGAGGAGATGGGCATCAACCTCCAGGAGCTCCTGCCCGGCCTCGGCGGGGGGCGGCGCAAGACGCGCAAGGTCAAGGTCCCCGAGGCCCTCGAACTCCTGGCCCAGGAAGAGGAGGACAAGCTCATCTCCAAGGACGACATCGACCGGGAGGCCGTCACGCGGACCGAACAGAGCGGGATCGTCTTCCTCGACGAGATCGACAAGATCGCAGGAAAGGGCTCCGGGGGCCACGGCCCGGACGTGAGCCGCGAGGGCGTCCAGAGGGACCTCCTCCCCATCGTGGAGGGAACCCGCGTCAACACCCGCCACGGGCTCGTGCGGACCGACCACATCCTCTTCATCGCCGCGGGGGCTTTCCACATGGCCAAGCCCAGCGACCTCCTGCCCGAACTGCAGGGCCGCTTCCCCATCCGCGTGGAACTGTCGTCCCTGGGCCGGGGCGAGTTCGTGCGGATCCTGAAGGAGCCGCAGAATTCGCTCGTCCTCCAGTACACCTCCCTCCTGGCCACAGAGGGTGTGGAGGTGGTCTTCACCGACGACGCGGTGGAGGCCATGGCCGCCTACGCCGACGCCATCAACGAGAAACTGGAGAACATCGGCGCGCGCCGCCTGCACACCGTCCTGGAACGGGTCATGGACGAGGTCTCCTTCAACGCGCCCGACCTGGGCGGCGCCCGGGTCACCATCGACAAGGCCTACGTGGACGAGTGCCTCCGCGACGTGGCCGCCGACCAGGACCTCAGCCGGTATATCCTGTAAAGGTTCCGGGCGCCCGCTCCGAAAGAGAGACCCAGAAACCGAGCCCCCGCCGGAAAGACACGGCCCCGTCGGTCTGGTCCGGGACGCCGCGGTCCCCCGCGACCGGGTCGTTCGGGCTCGGCCGCCCGCGTCCACGCTTTACCGGGTGGTCGGAAGAAGGGTCCACACCCCGTCGTAGTCCGTCCACTCCTTTCCCGGCGGTGCCGGGTACGGGGGAGTCGGGCTGTTCACCTGGAGGAAGGGGCTGTCCGGGACGATTCGACCGTCCGGGCCTATCTCCGGCTGAGGCGCCGAGTTCTCGGTCGAGGGCTTCTCGGAAGAGTCGGTCGGCGGTAGCCTGAACGGAATCAAGGCGCCCACCCCACCGAAGAACGGGTCTTCCCTCGGGTCCGTCACTTCCTCGAACACTTTCACCATGGGCACCCTCCTCCACTGTTTCAACCGGTTCCGACCGGAACCGCTCGTTCTCCTCCTTAACAGTATAGACACCCGCCCCAAAAAAAATCCCTCCCCGACACCCGGGGCCGTCGGGGCGGGGGTCAGAAGAGGGGTCCTCCACTCCTGGGCTATCTCGTCCAGGTGTACTCGGCCCAGCCGCCGTCGGGGTTGACGAAGCGGAAGAGGGTGGGGATGCCCTTGGGGACGAGGCTCTTGAGCGTCGAGCCCTTGAGGACCACCTTGGCGGCGCTCTTGTAAGTCACGGTGGCGTGGGGCGTCCCTCCGATGAAGACCTGCATCCCGTTTTGCAGGTTGCTCCCGGTGACGACGACGCGGAAGGGGTTGGTCTTCTTGGCCAGGGCGGTGACGGAGGGCGGATTCACCACCGTGACGATCCCCGTTCGGGTGCAGGTCAGCGCTCCGGAGGTGACGGTGAGGGTCCACGTGCGCGCTCCGGGCCCCGAGTAAGCGTGGGCCGAAGCGGAGGTGGCGGCGCCCGAGCCGTCCCCGAAGTCCCAGGCGAAGGAGGGTGCGGCGCACCCGGCGGAGACCTGGGCGGTGGCCGAGAAGGCGCCCGGCTCCCCTGTGTTGAGCAGGGTTGGCGCCGAGGCGGCGCAGGTCAGGGTGCAGGAAGCCACCGTGAGGGTCCCGGTCCGCTGGCAGGTCACCCCGTCGGCCGAGGCCGTCAGCGTCCAGGTGTAGGTCCCCTCCAGCGCGTAGGAATGGGTTACGTCGGCCCCGGAAGCCGGGGGAGAGCCGTCTCCGAAGTCCCAGGCGAAATCGGGCGCGCCGGCGCACTGGCTCACGGAGGCGGAGGCCGAGAAGTTCACGGGCGAACCCGACAGGACGGAGGCCGGGACGAGGGCCGAGCAGGAGACCGAGCACCCTCCCTTGAGGAGGAGGCTGTGGTTGGCTCCCGCGGCGGCCAGGGAGGCGGGCCCGAAGCCGGCCACCCGCACCGGAGCATGGGCGTCCGTGCGATTTCCCTGGCCCAGCTGTCCCGAGGCGTTCCAGCCCCACGTCCAGAGGCTTCCGTCGTCGAGGACGGCCAGGGCGTGGGCGTAGCCGAGGGCCACCGACGCCACGGGGTGGGGGAGGCCCGCCGCCTCCACGGGAAGCGCCCGGTTGGCGGTGGTCCCGTCCCCGATCTGCCCATCCTCGTTGTCTCCCCATAGCCACAGGCTTCCGTCGGTGAGAAGGGCGGCGCTGAAATGGCCCCCCGCGGCCACGGCGGTGGCGGGAAGGGGAAGGCCGAGAACGGGCCCGGGGGTCGGCCGGCTGGTCGTGGTCCCGTCGCCCAACTGCCCGCGGGGATTGTAGCCCCAGGACCAGACGGACCCGTCCTGCCGGAGGGCCAGGGAGTGGTAGGTGCCCGCCGCCACGGCGGTGGCCTGGGTGAGCCCGGCGGCCTGGACGGGGACGGAGGTGGAGGCCGTGGTCCCGTCGCCCAACTGGCCCTGCGAGTTGGAACCCCAACCCCACACCGTCCCGTCGGACCGGACGGCGAGGCTGAACACGCCCCCCCCGGCCACGCCGACGACCTGGGTGAGCCCGGTCTTCTGCGTCGGGAAGCGGTTGCTGTCGTAATTGTAGCCCCAGACCCATACGGTGCCGTCCGCCTTCAGGGCCAGCGTGTGGTAGGCCCCCGCGGCGACCTGCGCAATCCCAGAGAGGCCGGGGATCGGGAGGGGTGTCCCGCTGGGGGCGTAATCGCCGATACCCAGTTCCCCGTAGTAGTTGTCGCCCCAGGAGGAGACCGTGCCGTCGGAAAGGAGGGCCACCGAGTGGGAGGCTCCGCCCGCCGCCTGAACGATGGATCCCGCGCCCGAGATCTGGGCGAAGGACGTTCGGAAGGTGGGGCGGCCCGCGCCGAGCTGGCCGTCCGAATCGGAGCCCCAGGTCCACACCTCGCCCACGCCGTCCACGGCCACGGCGGAATCCCACCCCGCCGCCACGAGGCCCGCCTCGGCGATGGCCAGAACGGGGCCCAGGGAGGCGGCAGAGGAGCAAGTCCCGTTGCCGAGCTGGCCGTAGAAGTTCACGCCCTGGCCCCGGATCGAACCATCCGCGTCGAGGAAGAGGCTGTACTTGTTGCCGGCGGCGACGGACTGCACCGAGGAGAGCCCGCTCACGGAAACGGGAGTGGAGCCCGCTCCGTACCCCCACTGAACGGCCGTGCCGTCCATGCGCGCGGCCAGGGCGTGGTCGTAGCCCGCCGCGAGGGCGGCCACGCCCGACAGGCCCGCCACCTGCACGGGGCTCGTCCGGCTCGTGGTCGTTCCGTCGCCCAGCTGGCCCGAGGCGTTGGCGCCCCAGGCCCAGACCGTTCCGTCCACCCGCCGCGCCAGGGTGAAAAAGCCCCCCGCGGCGATGTCCACGACGTCCGTCAGACCCGGGACGGGAGCCGGGAGGAGGCGGCCCGTGGTGGTTCCGTCGCCCAGTTCGCCGAAGTAATTGGCGCCCCAGGTATAGACCGTGCCGTTCTGGTGCAGGGCCACACTGTGGGCCAGTCCGGCGGCCACCTTGGTGATGGTGTTCAACGACAGCGTGTGAATGGGCGTGGAGCGCGAGACCGTTGTCCCGTCTCCGAGCAGGCCGCTGCCGTTGTAGCCCCAGGCCCAAACGGAGCCGTCGGCGCCGAGGGCGAGGACGTGGTTCCGGCCTGCGGAGATCTGCTTGATGCCCGAGACCCCCGAAACCTGAACGGGAGCGCTGGTGGAGAAGAAGGATCCGTTTCCCAACTGGCCGTCCAGGTTGCGCCCGAAGGCCCAGACCGTCTCGTCCTCCTTCAGGACCACCGTGAATCCGTCTCCGGCGCTGACCCCCTTTGCGGGGCCGAGACCGGGAAGGAGGATGGGGGTCGCCGCCACGGGAGTGGCCCCGTCGCCGATCTGTCCCCGATCGTTGCCGCCCGCGCTGTGGATCGACTGCGCCAGGGGCGCGAGACCGACCCCACAGGCCGCCGCGAGCATGACCGAGGCCCCCAGCCGAAGCGCGCCAGAAGCCCAGGAAAAAGCCCTTTCCACACCGCCACCCGTCCGAATTCCGATCTTGGCCATGAGCCTCTCCATGATTTCTCTTAACCCCGCCCCCGGGCGCTCTATTCTAAAGTCCAGCCTCAAACGATAGCCTGGCTCGACAAGACCGGTGCGGGTCCCCGACGCTCCGGACATCGCAACGGATCAGACTCTAAGACGGACGGCCTGGCCCCAATAGGACCTGTTCGAGGTATTCCAGGTGGATGCGCACGGCGCGCCGGGCCCGGGAGGGGGCGCCGGCCTCCACGGCGTCGAGGACCGAGAGGAGCTGGAGGCGGATGGCCTCTCCGGCTTCGGGGTGGCCCCGCAGCCGGAGGCGGCTGGCGGGAAGGGCGTTCTGCACGAGGCGGTCAATGGACTTTCTCAAGTGGTCGAAGAGCGTGTTGTGGGTGGCGGCGGCCAGGAGCGAGAAGAAGGCCACGTAGGCCTTGCCTCCCGTTTCGCGCCGGACGAGGTTTTCCGCGGAGTGGCCCAGGGCCTCCTCGGCCAGCGCCCGCAGGGATCGGATGTCCTCGGGGGTCCGCCGCTCGGCGGCGAGGGCGGCGCCCTCGGCGTCGATGATCTTCCGGATCTCCAGCAGGTCCCAGAGGCGGGCCGGGTCCACCGCGATCATCTCCTGGATCCCCTCGGGATCGTCCAGGGAGAGCGCCGCGGTCACGAAGACGCCGGAGCGGGGCCGCACTTCCACGAGCCCCCGCGCCTCGAGGGCGCCGATGGCCTCCCTCACGGTGGGGCGGCTGACCCCGAGCTGGCGCGCCAGGGCCGACTCGGAGGGGAGCCGGTCGCCGGCCTTCAGCGCCCCCTCGCTGATGAGCCTCGCGAGGTATTCGCCGGCCTGGCGGCTGAGTTTCGGTCGGCGCTCCAGGGGACGGATCTGCATGGGCGGCTCCATCTGGTAAGACCACAGTTCTGAAAGCATCCTAGGTCATTGGTTCATGAAATGCAACCGGTTGGCTTGACAGGGGGGATTCGCCTTCCTATAGTTTTTATTGTGGTCTGACCAGAATCGTGCCCGCGGGTCGTCCTGCGCCCGCTCCAGGAGGGGAGGATGAAGAGCGGAAGGCTTCCGGGGCGGAGGGTGGTCGTCGTGGACGGCTGCCGGACCCCCTTTCTCCGGTCGGGGACCGACTTCCTCGACCTCTCGGCCTACGATCTCGGCCGGGCGGCGGTGGCGGGCCTCCTTCACCGAACTCCCATCGATCCCAAAGAGGTGGACGCCCTCGTGATGGGGACCGTCATCGCCGACCCGGACACGAGCAACGTGGCCCGGGAGGTGGGTCTGGCCGCCGGCCTTCCCTCCTCCTGTCCCGCGTACACCCTGACGGTGGCGTGCGTTTCGGCCAATCTGGCCTTCGTGAACGCGGCCCACTTCGTCGCCTCGGGCATGGCGGACGTGGCGATCGCGGGAGGGACGGAGACGCTGTCCGATGCGCCCATCCGCCTGAGCCGTCCCATGAGAAAGCGCCTCATGGGCGCCCAGCGGGTCAAGGGGCCCCTTGGGCTCCTTCGCCACTTCGCCGGCACGAAGTGGAAGGACCTCAAGCCCGCCGTGCCCGCCATCGCGGACTTCTCCACGGGGCTGTCCATGGGGCAGAACGGGGAACGCCTCGCCAAGCGACTGGGCGTCACCCGCGAGGACCAGGACGCCTATGCCCTGAACTCCCACCTGAAGGCCGCCAGGGCCAGACAGGAGGGCCACCTGGCCCGGCAGATCGTGCCCGTCCTGGTTCCGGGCCGATTCCGGATCGTCCGGGAGGACAACGGGATCCGGGGCGACAGCACCCCCGAGAAGATGGGGAGCCTGCGGCCCGCCTTCGACCGCTCATTCGGAAGCCTCACGGCCGCCAACTCCTCCTTCCTGACCGACGGCGCCTCGGCCGTCCTGCTCATGTCCGAGGAGAAGGCGAGGGAACTCCGGCTCCGGCCCTTGGCGGCGCTCGTGTCCTACGGCTTCACGGCCATGGACCCCCTGGACGAGCTCCTTCTCGGACCGGCCTTCGCCATTCCCCAGGCCCTGGACGGAGCGGGACTCACCCTGGACCAGGTGGGGGTCGTGGAGATTCACGAGGCCTTCGCCGCCCAGATGGTGGCCAACCTGAAGCTCCTCGAGAGCGATGCCTTCGCCCGGGAGCGCCTCGGGCGCGACCGGGCCGTGGGCCGGGTGGATCCCGAACGCCTCAACGCGTGGGGCGGCTCCCTCTCCATCGGCCATCCCTTCGGAGCCACGGGAGGGCGCCTGGTCACGACCTGCGTCCAGCGAATGCAGAAGGAGGGGGCCCGGTACGGGCTCGTGGCCGCCTGCGCGGCGGGAGCCATCGGGAACGCCCTGGTCTTCGAGAGGGTGGAGCCATGAATCCGGTTCGACTCGAAAAGCGCCTCGACGGAGTGGCGATCCTGACCTTCGACAATCCGTCCGGTCCCCAGAACATCCTGTCCCGAAGCCTCTTCGGCCATTTTCGCTCGGCCATCGAGGACGTCCTGGCCGACCCGCACGTGAAGGCGGCCGTCCTCGCCAGCGGAAAGAAGGACTTCCTGGCGGGCGCCGACCTCAAGGACTTCCTCGCCTGCCGGACGCCCGAGGAAGGGGCCGCGCTGTCGGCCGAGGGCCACGTCCTCATGGACCTCGTGGCCAAGAGCCCCAAGCCCTTCGTGGCGGCCATCCACGGCCAGGTCCTCGGGGGCGGCGTGGAACTCGTGCTGTGCTGCACCTACCGGCTCGCCTCGGACGATCCGGCCACGGTCCTGGCCCTTCCCGAAGTGACCCTCGGGCTCCTGCCCGCCGCGGGGGGAACCCAGCGCCTGCCCCCCCTGGTGGGCCTGCCCGCGGCCCTGCCCATGATGCTCACGGGCCAGAGGGTCCGGAGCCGCAAGGCGCTCCGGATGGGTCTCGTGAGCGCGCTGACCACCCCCGGCGGCCTGGTGGAGACGGCGGCCCTGGCCGCCCGCCGGCTGGCCGAGGGGAGCCTGCGTCCCGGAAGGAGGAAGCGCTCCCTGGTCGAGCGCCTCCTCTCCACTCCGCCCGGAAGGGCCTTGGTCCTGAAGAAGGCCCGCGATTCGGTGCGCGCCAAGACCCGGGGACTGTACCCCGCTCCCTTCGCCATCCTGGACTGCGTGGAAGAAGGGCTGAAGAGGGGACCGGAGGCGGGCTTCCGGAAGGAGGAGGCCCTCTTCGGTGAACTCCTCGCCGGGGAGGCCGCGCGGAGCCTCCTGACCCTCTTCCTTCACATGACGGAGCTGAAGAAGCCCCTCGACGACACGGCGCCGCGTCCCGTGCGGCGGCTCGCCGTCCTGGGAGGCGGCTTCATGGGGGCGGGCGTGGCCTCCGTGTCCCTCAAGCGGTCCGCCGTCGTGGTGAAGGACGTCTCGGACGAGGTCCTCTCCCGGTGCGGAAAGATCGTCTGGGAGGGGTTGTCCAAGCAGGTCAAGTCGGGGGCCGTCACTCGCTTCGAGCGCGACCGGCTCTGGGCGAGGCTCACGCCGAGCCTGGACTACGAGGCCATCCGCCACGCGGACCTCGTGGTGGAGGCGGTCTTCGAAGACCTCGCCCTGAAGAGGAAGGTCCTGGCGGAAACGGAAGCCGTCGTCTCCGAGTCCTGCGTTTTCGCCTCCAACACGTCGGCCCTGCCCATTCGCGCCATCGCGGAAGGGGCCCGCCGGCCGGAGCGCGTGCTGGGGATGCACTACTTCTCGCCCGTGCCCAAGATGCCCCTGCTCGAGATCGTCCGGGCGGAGAAGACCTCCCGCGAAGCCCTCGCGACGGCCCGCGCCTTCGGCGTCTCCCAGGGCAAGACCTGCATCGTCGTGAAGGACGGCCCGGGCTTTTACACGACTCGGATCCTCTCCCCCTTCCTGAACGAGGCCATGGTCCTGCTCGAGGAGGGCGCGCGGGTGGAGGCGGTGGATCGGGCCTTGAAGGACTTCGGCTACCCCGTGGGCCCCGTGGCGCTCCTCGACGAGGTGGGGATCGACGTGGGAGCCCACGTGGCCAAGGACTTCGGCGACACCTTCAAGGACCGGGGCCTCTCCTCCAGCGAGGCCCTGCCGAAGCTCTTCGCCGCCGGGTTCCAGGGGCGGAAGAACGGCAAGGGCTTCTACCTCTACGGCCGCCGGAGGCGGGGCGCCAAGCCCGTAAACGAGGCCGTGTACGCTCTCCTCGGCGGCGCGCCCCGGCGGGAGTTCCCCGCCCTGGAGATGGCGGAGCGGCTGGCCTTTCTCATGGTGAACGAGGCCGTGTGGTGCCTCCAGGAGGGCGTGCTCGCGTGCCCCCGGGACGGAGACGTGGGCGGAATCCTCGGGCTGGGCTTCCCGCCCTTCCGGGGAGGGCCTTTCCGCTACCTCGATACCCTGGGCGCCGGCGAGGCCGTGCGGCGCATGGAGGGGTACGCGGAGCGCCTCGGGCCTCGGTTCCGTCCCGCCCCCCTTTTGGAGGAGGCGGCGCGGAAGGGGACCAAGTTCTACCCTCCAGGATAGGTGGGGCCGCATCCGCGGAGAGGGGAAGGCCGGGGAGTTCGGATGGGATACGAGAACTTCGTGCAGGTGATGCTCGACCGCTTCCGGGAAAGGCCCGGGAAGCCTTGCATGCGGTACTTCCGGGGAGGAGCGTGGAGGGACCTCACCTACGCGGAGGTGGAGGAGCGGGTCCGGTCCATTTCCGCCGCGCTGGTCCGGGCCGGACTGCGTCCCGGCGACCGGGCCGCCATCTTTTCCAGGAACCGCCCCGAATGGGCGCTCTGCGACCTGGCGATCCAGTTCGCCGGCGGGGTCGTGGCGCCCGTCTACGCCGACCTGAGGAGCGAGGAGGCGGCCTACGTCTTGCGCCACTCGGACTCCCGCGTCGTCTTCGTGGAAGGCGAAACGGAGTTGGGAAAGGTCCTCGCGGCGCGGGGGAGCCTCCCCCTTCTGGAGCGCGCCGTCGCGTTCGATCCGGCCCCGGAGGGCGACGGTTTCACCGAGCCGCTTTCGGCTTTCGAGGCCACGGGCGATCCCGCCGTGGGGAGGGAGAGGGTCGAGCAAAGCGCCCGGGCGCCTTCCTCCACCCCCCTCACGCTGGTCTACACGAGCGGGACGACGGGGGACCCCAAGGGCGCCGTCATGACCCACGGGAACGCCGTGGGCGTGGTGGAGGCGGTGCTCGCCGCCGTGGGGCCGGAGAACCACCTGGGACTGAACCTCAGTTTCCTTCCTCTGGCCCATTCGCTGGAGCGGGTGGCCGGCCACTTCACGCCCCTCTACCTGGGCGGGACCATCGCCTACTCCCGTGGGCCCGAGTTCCTCGTGGAGGATTTCGCGGCCGTCCGCCCCGAGTACGCCATCGCCGTCCCGCGTTTCTTCGAAAAGGTCCACGACCGGATCCAGGCGCAGATGGCCAGGGAGCCCGGGTGGAAGCGCCGGATGGCGCGGTGGGCGCTGGAGGCGGGCCGGAAACGGAGCCTTCTCCTGGAATCGGGGCGGCCCGTTCCTCCGTCCCTGGGGCTGAAGTGCGCCCTGGCGAACGCTCTGGTGTTTTCCAAGATCCAAAACAGGCTGGGCGGCCGCTTGAAGTACTTCGTGTCGGGAGGCGCCCCCCTGGCGGCGGACCTGGCCAGGTTCTTCCACGCCGTGGGGATCCTGGTCTGCGAGGGGTACGGCGCCACGGAGACCTCCGCGCCCGCGACGTGCAACACGCCCGAGGCCTTCCGCTTCGGGACGGTGGGGCGGCCCTTGCCGGGCGTGGAGATCCGTCTCGAGGCAGACGGTGAAATCCTCGTCCGGGGCCCCAACGTCTTCGCCGGGTACTTCAAGGACCCGGCGGCCACGGCGGCGGTCTTCACTCCCGACGGCTTCTACCGGACGGGCGACGTGGGGGAGATGGACGCCGACGGCTTCCTGAAAATCACGGACCGCAAGAAGGAGCTGATCATCACGGCCTCCGGGGAGAACATCGCTCCCACGAAGCTCGAGAACCTCCTCAAGGCGCGGCCCGGGATCTCCAACGCACTGGTCCACTGCGACCGCCGTCCCTATGTGGTGGCCCTCCTGACGCTGGACCGGCCCGCCCTGGACGGGGTTCGCCCCGGGCTCTCCTCGGCCCCCCTGGATGCCCCCGAACTGCTCTCCCACGTGCGGGCCCAGGTGGATGCGGTGAACGCGTCCCTCTCGCGGGTCGAGCAGATCAAGGTCTACCGCATCCTGGAGGAGGACTTCTCGGCGGAGAGCGGCACCATGACCCTCACCTTCAAGCTCAAGCGGCGCGTCATCGAGGCGCGCTACAGGGAGGAACTGGAGGAAATGTACGGCGGGCACGTGGGCCGGGTCGGAGGGCTCTAGAATGTCTATCGGAGGCGATCCCATGAACGGCTTCGGTTGGACCTCCGAACACGAGGCCTTCCGGAAGGCCGTGCGGTCCTTCCTGGTGAAGGAGGTGGCCCCCCACGCCGAGGAATGGGAGGCGGCGGGCCGCATCCCCCGGGAGATCTATCTCCGGATGGGAGACCTCGGCTTCCTGGGCATCACGGCTCCCGAGGAATACGGCGGGGCGGGCGCGGATGTCCTCATGGCCGTGGCCTTTCTGGAGGAACTGCCGCGCTCGCGGATGGGGGGATTCTGCGCCTCCGTGTCCGTCCAGCAGTTCATGGCCACCGCCCACATCGCCGCGGCGGGGAGCCAGGCCCTCAAGAGGCGCTACTGGGAGCCCTCCATCCGGGGGGCCAAGGTGGGCGCTCTGGCCATCACCGAGCCCGACGCGGGCTCCGACGTGGCTTCCCTCCGGACCCGGGCGGTCCGGGAGGGGGACGCCTACGTGGTGAACGGCGCCAAGACCTTCATCACGAACGGAGTCTCGGGCGATTTCTACACAATGGCCGTCCGCACCGGGGGAGAGGGAGCCGAGGGCCTGAGCCTTCTCGTGGTGGATGCCGACACGCCTGGGGTCTCCGTCTCGCGCCGATTGAAGAAGATGGGCTGGCACGCCTCCGACACGGCGGAGCTGGCCTTCCAGGACGCGCGGGTGCCGGCCGAAAACCTCGTGGGAGAGGAAGGCCGGGGCTTCGAGCTCATCGTCGGGGCCTTCGCCCTGGAGCGCCTGTGCGCCGCCGCCATCGCGGTAGGGAGCGCGGACCTCGCCCTGGAGGAGACGCTCGCCTACATGAAGAGCCGCACCGCCTTCGGGCGCCCGCTGACCCGCTTTCAGGCCCTCACCCACCGGTTGGCGGACCTCGCCGCCCAGCTCGAAGCGGCCCGCCGCCTCACCTACCACTGCGCCGGCCTCGTCGGAGAGGGCCGCCCCGCCGTCACCGAGGCGGCCATGGCCAAGCTGGTGGCCACCGAACTCTCCGTCCGAATGGCGGACGCCTGCCTCCAGTGCTACGGGGGCTACGGGTTCATGGAAGAGTACCCGCTGGCGCGCTTTTTCCGGGACGCCCGAGCCGCCACCCTCGCGGGAGGAACCTCCGAAATCATGCGCGAAATCGTCGCCCGATCGCTCCTCGAACGCGCAGGGGCCCAGGAGCGCAAGGCGGCCCCGACCGCCCCGTCTTCCCAAAGGAGAGAGCCCACCATGGAACCTTCCGAGAATCCCGCCGCCCAGACGCCGTCCGCCGCCGAACCCTGGACCGTGGAGCGCATCGCCAGGTCCCTGCCCGGGCGGCTGCGCGCCGACAAGGCCGAAGGCTGGAAGAGCACCTTCCACTACCGGCTGAAGAACTCCGAGCATCCCGATTGGACCGTGCGCATCGAAAACGGCGCGTGCACGGTGGAGGAGGGCCTCGCGGGTTCCCCGGACTGCATTGTGGAGATGAAGGAGGAGACCTTCCTCGCCATCGAGACCGGGAAGATGAACCCGCAGACGGCCTTCCTCATGGGCCGGGTGCGCGTCACCAACCTGACGGAGATGATGCAGTTCATCAAGGCCTTCCGGCCCCTCGAAGGGTGATCGAGGGATCGGGGGGCATCCTGGAACGGGCAGGGAGGAAACGATGGAAGGACCCCTGACGGGGACCGTGATCGTGGACGCCTCGCGCATGCTTCCCGGGGCCGTCCTCGACCGCCTGGCCCTGGATTTGGGCGCCACCGTGGCCAAGGTGGAGGACCCCACCGCGGGGGACCCTCTCCGCCACGCTCCGCCCCTGGACCCGGAAAGCGGCGTCGGGGCGGCCTTCGCCTCCCTGTGCCGGGGGGCCGAGTCCGTCTGCCTGGACCTGCGGGAGGAGGCGGGAGCCGCGTCCCTGAGGAGGATGTGCCGCCACGCCGACGTCCTCGTGGAGAGCTTCCGGCCGGGAACGATGGAGGGGTGGGGCCTGGGCTGGGAGAGGATGATGGCCGTGAACCCGGGCCTCATCTACCTCTCCATGTCGGGCTACGGCCACACGGGCCCCGACCGGGATGCCGTGGGCCACGACCTGAACTTCACCGCCTCCTCGGGACTCCTTTCCCTTTTCCCTCCGGGAATGCCCCGGCTGCCCGTTTCGGACATAGCGGGCGGGGTCCTGGGGCTCACGGCGCTCCTGGCGGCGCTCCTGGAACGAAGCCGCACGGGCAGGGGGCGCTTTCTGGACCAGCCCCTCTCGGCCGCCTCGGCGCCCTTTCTGGCCTGGCCCTTGGCGGACCTCGCGGCGGGAGGCGGAGGCCTCGGCGAGGACATGCTTTCGGGCCGGTGTCCCGCGTACCGGCTCTACGCCGGCTCCGACGGGCGGGAGATCGCGGTCTGCTGCCTGGAGCCCAAATTCTGGGACGCCTTCCTCAAGGAGGTGGGCCTTCCCGATCTCGCGGGCGCCGCCCTGGAGCGGGGGGAAGTCGGCGCGGCCGCCGCCGCGCGCATCGCGCAGGCCATCGCGCGAAGGCCTGCCGCATGGTGGACCGAGCGCTTCCGCGTTCTCGGGCTTCCCGTTTCTCCGGTGCGGGACCTGGAGGCCGTGCGGTCCCTCGCCCTGGCGGGGGGCGCCGGGGTAGGCTTCCCGTTTCCTGCGCTCCTCGCGTCTTACGGACGCCCCGGCGCGGGGCCCGTTCCCCGGCTGGGCGAGCATACGGCGAGGTGGACCGGCGGCTGATTCGGGGCCGGGCCTCCCTCCTTGCGCCTCGAAGGCCGGGCGCGTACATTGTGGCCTTGCATCGGGGGAGGGGGGACTCATGAACTCGTTTCCCATCATGGTGGGCGCCCTGTGCGTCCTGGCGCTGGGGTACAGGTACTACAGCGCCTTCCTCGCGGCCAAGGCCCTCGCCCTGGATCCGAGCCGGGAGATGCCTTCGCACCGGTTCGAGGACGGCCACAACTACGTCCCCATGAACAAATGGGTCCTCTTCGGCCACCATTTCGCGGCCATCGCGGGCGCGGGCCCCCTCGTGGGCCCCGTCCTCGCCGCCCAGTTCGGCTGGGCGCCCGGGCTTCTCTGGCTCCTCGCCGGGTCCGTCCTCGCGGGGTGCGTCCACGACTTCACGATCCTCGTGGCCTCGGTCCGGCACAACGGCCGTTCCCTGCCGGAAATCGCCCGCGCAGAGATCGGGCCCGTGGCGGCCTTCACCGCCGGCATCGCCGTGCTCTTCATCGTCGTCGTGGCCCTGGCGGGGCTCGGCCTGGTGGTCGTCAACGCCCTGGCCGCCTCCCCCTGGGGCACCTTCACCATCGCCATGACGATCCCCATCGCCGTCGTGATGGGGCTCTACATGTTCAAGGTCCGGCCCGGAGCCATCAAGGGGCCCTCCCTCGCGGGCGTGGCGGCCTTGGTCCTCTGCGTCATCCTGGGAAAATACGTGGCGGCCTCCTCGTTCGCGGGGGCCTTCACCTTCAGCCACCATCAGCTGACCATCCTCCTGGCCCTCTACGGATTCGCCGCCTCGGTTCTGCCCGTCTGGCTCCTCCTGGCCCCGCGGGATTACCTCTCCTCCTACATGAAGGTGGGCACCATCTTCGCCCTCATCGCCGGCGTGCTCATCGTCCGGCCCGACCTGCACTTCGAGGCCTTCACCCGCTTCGTCTCCGGCGGCGGCCCCATCATCCCCGGGAAGCTCTTCCCCTTCATGTTCGTGACCATCGCCTGCGGAGCCATTTCGGGCTTCCATTCCCTCGTCTCCTCGGGAACCACTCCCAAGATGGTGGACAAGGAAACCGACACGCGCTTCATCGGCTACGGGGCCATGCTCATGGAGAGCCTCGTGGGCGTGGTGGCCCTCATCGCCGCCTGCTCGCTCCATCCCGGAGACTACTACGCCATCAATCTCTCCCCGGAGGCCTTTCAGGCCCTTGGCCTCGACACGGTGGACCTGGGCAGGCTCAACGCCGAGGTCGGCGAGGACGTGACGGGGCGGGCCGGAGGGGCGGTCACGCTGGCCGTGGGCATGGCGGAGATCTTCGGGGCCATTCCCGGCCTGCGGCCCTTCATGGCCATCTGGTACCACTTCGCCATCATGTTCGAGGCCCTGTTCATCCTGACGACCATCGACGCGGGCACGCGCGTGGCGCGTTTCCTCCTCCAGGAGTTCCTGGGCAATTACTACAAACCCATGGGGAACCCCTCCTGGCTCCCCGGCAACGTGGCCACCACGACGGTCATCTGCGCGGCGTGGGGCTACTTCATCTACACGGGCTCCGTTCAGACGATCTGGCCCATGTTAGGGACGGCCAACCAGCTCCTCGCCACCGTGGCCCTCGCCATCGGCACCACGTTTCTGGTGAACATGGGGAAGTCCCGGTATGCGTGGGCGACGGCGGTCCCCATGGTCTTCGTGGCCGTCACCACCCTCACGGCGGGAGCCCTGGGCATCGTGAACATCTACCTCCCCCTCGCCCGCAAGGCCGGGAAAGCCTTCCAGGGCTACCTTCAGGCCTCCCTCACGGCGATCATGATGGTCCTCGTGGTCGTGATCCTGGCCGACGCCCTGCGCCGCTGCATCGCCACTCTGAGGGGCCGCCCCATCCCCCCCAAGGCCTTCGGTCCCGCGCCCGTTCGGGAGGGCGTTCCCCAACGGTGCTGCTGAAGGGAAAGACGGCGAGCACCAGCGAGACCGGTAGCCCGAGCGAGCCATCGTTGGTGGCGCGGAGATCCGGCATATGGCCCTGCCTGTCCCGCGCCCTGGCGCCGCCAAGGATCCTGCGGATCTCGTTCTTTCACATCCATGGCCTCTCCATGGCTCGCGTTGCCGGGAACGTGCTCTTGAATTTGGCCTGAGAGGCCTATAATAACTTCAAGATCGGCGACGAAGTCATCCAGCCCGGCTCGGGGAGGGGTCCATGCGCGCGACGGAGAGAATCCTGATAGCGGTATGCATTGGGGTGTTGGCAGGGATGGCTTTGTGGGCGGCGGGGCCCGTGCAGACGGCGGGCCGGGGCCTGTGGGGGGAACTGGGTGACGGCAGCCGCGTCTGCTCCCCCTTTCCGGTGCAGGCGAACCTGCCCCAGAATGCGCTGGCCTTATCTCCGGGGGAGACCCACACCCTGGCGCTCCTCGAGGATGGCACGGTGTGGGCCTGGGGGGATAACACATACGGACAGTTGGGCGACGGTACTACCTCGTACCGGCCCACGCCCGGCGCCGTGCACCTTCTCTCGGGCATCACAAAGGTCCGGGCCGGGAACTGTTGCTCCTTCGCCCTGGACCCGAATCACAATCTGTGGGCCTGGGGATACAACGGCAGTGGCTGCCTGGGCGACGGCACCACCACGCACCGCTACGAACCTGTACAGGTGACGGGCCTCACGGACGTCCGCCAGGTCAGCGCAGGATTCGACCATACCGTAGCCTTGGACGGCGCGGGAACGGTCTGGACGTGGGGGGGCAATGCTTACGGGTACTTGGGGGACGGCACGACCACCCAAAGGCCCTCCCCCGCCCCCGTCGCCGGGCTGGGTCCCGCCCTCGCCGTGGCGGCCCACCTGTATACCACGTACGCCGTCTTGCAGGATGGGACGGTCTGGGCCTGGGGGTACAACGTTTACGGGGCCCTGGGGGATGGGACGGGGACGAACCGCGCCACGCCCGTCCAAGTCACGGGTCTGACGGGGGTGACGGGAATCGCCTCGGCCTACCTGTCCGCCGCGGCCCTCAAGGCCGACGGAACGGTATGGACGTGGGGAATGATCGCAACCCGGAACGTGCCCGGTCAGGTTTCCGGCCTCCCCCCCATCGCCTCCATCGCGGGGGGCTACCTCTGCTTCTTGGCCCTGGAGGCCGATGGGACGGCCTGGGGGTGGGGAAACAACGGGTACGGCCAGCTCGGGCGCGGCACGACCACGTCCGGATTCACTCCGGCGCCGGCGTCGGCCCTCGGAACGGCCTCCTCCCTGGCGGCCTTTGGAAAGACCGTGGGGGCCGTGAAACCCGACGGGAGCGCCTGGGTCTGGGGCGCCAACGATTCCGGGCAGCTCGGGGACGGTAGGACCTACGAGAGGTGGACCTTCGGCCCCGTGGCGGGATGCCAGCCTTTCTCCATGGTTTCGGGAGGGCACCAGCAAGCGGCGGCCCTCGCCGAGGACGGGACCGCCTGGGGGTGGGGCTACAACCTGAGCGGCCGGCTGGGAACGGGCCTCGACGAGACCCCGGCCTCCTCGCCCGTCCGGGCGGGAAGCCTGACGAACGTGGTCCACCTGTCGGAGGGAACCTCGCACACGACGGCCATCCGGTCCGACGGAACGGTCTGGTGGTGGGGGGGGTACCTCCAAGGCTACTCCTATGTTCCCTCTCAGAAGGCCGGGTTGAGCGACGCGCTCCAGGCGGCCTCCGGGGCAGATTTCTCCCTGGTTCTAAAATCGGACGGCACCGTATGGGGGTGGGGCAACAACGGCTCGGGGCGCCTCGGAGATGGAACCACCACCTCCACGACGACGCCCGTCCAGGTGAGCGGCGTGACGACGGCGGAGGACCTGGCCGCGGGAAGCGCGCATGGTCTGGCGCGGCTCGAGGACGGCTCGGTCGTGGCCTGGGGGGAGAACACCCGGGGGCAAATCGGGGATGGAACGACCACCGTCCGCCTCACACCCGTGCCCGTGACGGGCCTGCCTGGGCCTGCGGCGGCGGTCTTCGCGGGGGGGGAGGTGAGCTTCGCGGTCCTGGAGGACGGCACCCTCTGGGGGTGGGGCTACAACAACAAGGGGATGATCGGGGACGGTACGACGACCACGCGGACGAGCCCGGTGCTCGTGGGTGTAGGCGTGGTCTCCGTGGCCTGTTCGGGGACCCACACGGTGGCCCTGAAAGACGACGGGAGCGTCTGGGCCTGGGGCGACAACACGGGAGGAAAACTGGGGGACGGGACCACCGCCCAGCGCCTGACTCCGGTTCAAGTGGCGCCACCGGGGACCGCCTCGGCCGTGGGCGTGGGCAATGGATTCAGCGCCTACGTGGAGGAGGACTGCGCCGTAGGATGCACGGCCACCGTGCCCCGAGCGGGCGCCCCTGGGGCCAGCCTGACCTTCCAGGGAGGTGTGGCCGCGGCGGGATGCGTGGGCGCGCCCGCCTACGACTGGGACTTCGGGGACGGGTCGCCTCACTCCCTCGAGCCGATCACCGATCATGCCTACGTGGCCTCCGGCGACTATGCCTGGACCCTGGAGGTGATCCAGGGTGGACGGACGTGCCTGAGGCGCGGAAACGTGACCGTTGCGCCCTGCGTCCTCTCCTGCACCGCCACCGTTCCCGGACAGGCCCCGGTTCAATCGCCCGTTTCGTTCGCGGCCACGGCGGCGCTCAACCCCTTCTGCGACTCGGGGAGCCTCGCCTACGACTGGGACTTCGGGGACGGATCCGTCCATGGGACGGGTGCGTCGCCGTCTCACACCTATACGACTGCGGGGACGTACACCTGGACCCTAACGGTGTCGTGCAGTTCAATCACCTGCATCCGGACCGGGTCCGTCGCGGTGGTTCCTCCGCCCGGCGTCACGGCCATGGCCAAGAAGGCGAATCCCTTCCGGTTCATCGCCACGGGAACGAACCTTCAGAACGGCATCCGCGTCTTCATCAACGGCAGCGAATGGACGAACGTATCGTGGAAGAGCACCTCCAAGGTCGTTCTCAAGGGCGGCTCGGCCCTCAAGGCGGCCGTCCCGAAGGACACCGCCACGGAATTCGTCTTTCAGAATCCCGACGGCGGCACCCAGACCCTCACCTGGCAGTGGCCGTAGGAGAGATGGCCGACCCGGCGAGAAGACCGGAAGGGCCATGAAACACGAAGGAGAGGGCGGCGCCGTTGGGCCGCCCTCTTCGCGTTCCCGGCGGCAAGGCCTCCGGCTCGGTCACTGAAGCAGCAACTGGTTGTCCGGGTTCCGGCTCTCGCCGGTGCTCGTGACGTAGATGGCGGGACGGTCGAGGACGGGACACTTGGCCTCGCAGATGCCGCACCCGATGCAGAGGTCGAGGTCCACCCGCGGGCGCTTGAGGTGGATCTCTGCGCCGCCGCGGGTTCGCTCGGTGGTCTCCTCGAACCAGACGGCCTTGGTGGGGGTGGGGCAGACCTCCTCGCAGACGATGCAGGGCGTGCCGTGGGCCCAGGGGAGGCACCGCGAGCGGTCCACGGCGGCCAGCCCGATTTTCACCTTGACCTTCTCGTCGCGCGGGAGCTTCTCGATGGCCCCCGTGGGGCAGACCTGTCCGCAGAGGGTGCAGTTGTACTCGCAGTAGCCGATGCGCGGGACGAGGACCGGCGTCCAAAGCCCCTCCAGACCCGCCTCCAGCAGAGCGGGCTGGAGCCCTCCCGTCGTGCAGACCTTCATGCACTCTCCGCACTTGACGCACCGCTCGAGGAACGCCTCTTCGGGGAGAGCGCCGGGCGGACGCAGGAGAAGCGGGTGGGGACGGCCGTCGCGGGGGGAAGGGGCCACTCTCAAGATCGGCACGGCCGCGGCGCCGGCCGCGGCGGCAAGGAGGATGCGCCGTCGGGAAAGGTCCGCGCCGTCCGGGGCGGGCTTCTCGGAGAGGCCGAAGGATGCAGAGGAGGTGGGGCAGGCGTCGCCGCAGTTGAAACAGGCGACGCATTCGGAGGGACGCCAACCTTGTCCCTCGCCCGTGCTGGCCCCTCCCTGGCACCCGTGGTCGCAAAGGCCGCAGGAGGTGCACCCCTCGCTCACGGTGCGCTTCAGCAAGGACCAGCGCCCCACGAGGCCCAGCAAGGCGCCCAGGGGGCAGAGGTAGCGGCACCAGAACCGGCGCTCCACGAGGTTCAGCGCGAGGACGCCGAGGAAGATCGCGCCGATCAGCGCCCCCTGGGCGAAGCGGGGCGGCTGGAAGGCGAGGACGGTCCTCTGGAGGAACGAGGCGGCGCCTTCGGCGACGGCCCGGAAGAACGCCCCGTCCGGGGCGTACAGGATGTCCAGGAGGGAGTTCAGGCCGGCGTTGAGGGCCGGATGGACGCCGAGGGCCAGAGAGCGGACCGTGAGGGAGAGGGGGTCCAGTACGCCGACCCACTGGAACCCGAAGGCGGCGGCGGCCAGGAGGCCCACGAGCATCAGATACTTGAGGTGGAACCAGCCCCGGAGCCGGGGGCGAGCGGGCCACTTGCGGAGGGCCCCCACGAGGTGGTTCAGCGTCCCCAGGGGGCAGATCCAGCCGCAGAAGACCCGCCCCAGGAGCGCCGTCAGGAGAAGAGTTGCGAGGGAGAGCCAGAAGGCGCCCACGAGGGCGTGGGAGGAAAGGAGGGCCGTGAGGAAGAGGAGGGGATCGAAGTCGAGAAAGAGCTTGACCGGGTAGCCGAGTTGGTCCGCCCCCTTCTGCTCCGTCTGCAGGAAGAGGAAGAAGAACAGGAGCAGGAAGAGGGCCTGGACGGTCCTCCTCGCCCAGACGGTACCGCTCGCGGTTCTTTGGCGCTTCAAACCGCCCCCCGAGGGATCAGAGGTCCACGCGCTTCATGGACACCTTGGATAGGTCCATGGTGCCCAGGCCGCGGCGCGCCGCGTTGGCGATGTAGCCGATCTCCGACGGTACCCGCCCCATGAGCGTCGCCCCGAAGGCATCCACCGCCACGACGTCCGTGCCGGCCGCCACGGTGTCGAGGGACTTCACGTCATCCAGGCTGCCCCCCTGGGGTCCGTGGGCGGTGAGGACGCGCATCGCGTCGAGGACCGTCAGGCAGGGCTTGATCACTCCGGCGAGGTCCACGAGGGACGGATGGATGTTCTGATGGATCCGCCCCCGGGAGCCGCCCATGATCCCCATCCAGTTCTTCAGCCCGAGAGTGAGGCCGGACAGGCCGTGGTGTTTGGCGATGGGGACGTTGATGACCTTGTCCGCCTCCAGAAGGTCCTGGTAGAGGGGCCAGGTCTGGAGGGCCTCGCCGCGGATCGTCACCTCTTTGAAGCGGCGGTCGTCCACGAAGGAGACCTCGGCGCCGGCCCTCCGCGCGAGGGGGGCGATGCCGCTTTGCTCGTAACAGCGGCGCGGGTCGTTGCACGTGCGGTCGAAAACCTTGACCTTCTTCGCGCCCGCCTCCAGGCAGAGGGCGACGAGCGTGGCCACGACCAGGGGATTCGTGTTGGCCGCCTGCTCGGGGGTTCGGTCCCACCCGATATTGGGTTTGACCACCACGATGTCGCCCTTGGAGACGAACCTCCGCATGCCTCCGAGAGCATCCACGGCGGCGCGCGTCGTCTTTTCGGGAGAGCCTCCATGGGCCACGGCGAGGTCCGGATGGGGCGAAGCGGCGGCGAGGAGACTCGGCGCGGCGGCCGAGGCCGCCAGGGCGGCGGCGGCGCCCGCCGTGGTCTTCAGGAATCGTCTTCGGTCGTTCATGGTCTCTCTCCGGCGGCGAGACGCGGAACCCGTCAAGCGGAGGCGCCCCCGGAAGGATCAGGGGCGCCCGCGCTTACGGACGGCTCATCTCAACCCGAATGTAGGGGGGAGGGCCACCCAATGCCACCTCCCGATTGACCTGGCCGGCACGGTGGATGATCTGCCCCATGACGTCTGCGCAGACGTTCACTTTTCGAAGGAGCCCGCCGCCTCGGCGACGGAGTCGTAGGATTCGAAGACGCTGGTGAGCTTGGTGATGACCAGAAGGTCCCTGACCTTGCGCGTGAGGTTGGCCAGTTTCAAGACGGACCCCCGGTTGCGCGCCGTGGTGTAGGCCGCCACGAGTTCGCCGAGTCCCGTGGAGTCCATGCCCGGGACGGCCGCCAGATCGATGACGATGCGGGACTTTCCTTCGGCGAGGAGGTCCTGAATGAGGTCGCGCAGGGTCTTGTCTCCGCCGCCCATGCTGATGGGGCCGCTCAGGGCCAGGACCACGGCGCTGCCTTCCGTGTACCGCTTCCACTTCAGGTCGGCCATGGGGTGCCTCCTTTCGGTTCCCCCGGAGGAACGCGGGGCGCCCCGGGTCCGCGTCGGGGGATATGCACAAGTATACGGCAGGCGTGGCCGTCTGGTTCCGGCAGGTCCGCCCGGCGTGCTACCGTAAGGTCGAAGAGGGGGGCGTCCATGACGGAAGACCGCCGGCGCGGTCGTGTGGAAGAACGGATCCTGCAGAAGGCCTTTTCGCGGGGCTGGCTGGGTGCCGACGTCCAGGCGGAGGCATCGGGCCGGGAGGCCGAAGCTCTCGTGGAAGGGCTCGTCCAGAGCGGACGGCTCACCATCGGCCAGGTCCTGTCCCTGACTCGGGAGGTTCTCGAGGATCCGGGTGAGACCGCGCGGTGGACCGGGCCGACCACCCCCCCACGAGGGATTCCGGCGGGCCCCTATCTGGACCGGGACGCTTCGGACCCCGGATCCTCTCCCTGGCCCGCCTTTGAGTCGGGACTCCAGGACCGCGCGCGGGGCACGATCCAGGGTGAGGCCAGGCCCCGGTACACGCTCCTCGAACCCCTGGGCGCCGGGGGGATGGCGGAGGTGGTCAAGGCCTATGACCAGCAGCTCCAGAGAAACGTGGCCTTGAAGTTCCTCCATATCCAGCATCCCGCGCTGACGGAACGGCTGTTGCGGGAGGCCCGGCTTCAGGCCCGGGTGGAGCACCCCGACATCTGCCGGGTCTACGATGCCGGAGAACTCGACGGAAGGCCCTACATCGCCTTTCAGCTCGTGGACGGGCCCACCCTCGATCGGGCCTCGTCGGAGCTGCGTTTGGAGGAAAAGGTCCTCCTCCTCCGAAGGGTGGCGGAAGCGGTCCACGCGGCCCACCGGCTCGGCCTCATCCACCGGGACTTGAAGCCGTCCAACGTCCTCGTGGAAAAGACGGAAGATGGCTGGCACCCCTACGTCACCGATTTCGGTCTGGCCAAGGAGGTCGCGGCGCCGAGCCTCTCGGTCTCCGGCTCCATCACGGGCACGCCCCACTACATGGCTCCGGAGCAGGTCCGGGGAGAGGTGCACGCCGTGGACCGCAGGACCGACGTCTACGGCCTTGGGGCCACTCTCTTCGAACTCCTTTGCGGGCGCCTGCCCTTCGAGGGCGACGCCGCCGTCGACGTGATGGTGAAGGTCCTCGCCGACGAGCCGCCCGCTCCCCGTTCCCTTCGTCCGTCGATCCCGCGGGACCTGGACACCATCGTCCTGCGCTGCCTCGAGAAGGACCCGAACCGCAGGTACGAATCGGCGCGGGCCCTCGCGGAGGACCTCGGGCGCTTTCTCGACGGATCCCCCATCGAGGCCCGTCGAGCGGGAGCGGGCTACCGGCTGTGGAAGATCGTCCGGAGGAACCGCCTTCTGGCGGCGGTCAGCGCCGCGGCCCTGGCGTCGGTCCTCATCCTGGGGGGGTTATGGATCCAGGCCCGCCTTCGCGCCGCGGAGCAGGCGCGGGCCGCGCAACGCTTCGGGCGGGACCTGGAACAAGCCGAATCGGTGCTCCGCTTCGGCCGCCTCCTCCCCCTTCACGACACGCGTCCCGAGAAGAGCCTGGTCCTGGAGAAGGTCAAGAGGATCGAGCGGGACATGTCCGAGCTGGGGGCTCCGGCCCAAGGCCCGGGAAACGCCGCCATCGGGCGGGCGCTCCTTGCGCTCGAGCGTTACGAGGAGGCCCGGATCCGCCTCGAGCGCGCCTGGGAGCTCGGATACCGGGAGCCCGGTGCGGCGTACGCCCTGGGTCGGGTCCTTGGAGCCCTGTACCAGGTGGAACTGGCTCAGACCGCCCGCCTCGGCGGGAAGGAACTGAAGGAGGCGCGGCGCAAGGAAATCGAGGGGAGCCTCCGGGATGCGGCGCTCCGGTTTCTGGCGCTGGGTCGGACGTCGGAAGTGGATTCGGCGGCCTACCTGGAGGGACTCTTCGCCCTCTACGAGGGGCGCACGGAGGAGGCCATCGCACGGGCCGGCGAGGCGGAGAAGGCCCTTCCCTGGCTCTACGAAGCGGCCCTCCTGAGGGGAGACGCCCGCCTGAAGCAGGCCCTGGACGCCCAGGACAGGGGGGATTGGGAGGCCTGCCTCGCCGCGCTGGCCCTGGCCCGGGAGGCGTACCTGCGGGGGGCGGAAACGGGCCACAGCGATGCCCGGCTTCACGCCGCGGCCGCCTCGACCTGGGTCCTCGAAATGGAGGTCCACGCCGCCCGCGGGTCGGACCCCGAGGAGGCCTACGTCGCCGCCATTCGGACCTGCGATCGGGGACTGGTTGCGGACCCCGACCATGCACGGCTCCACAACGTCGCATCCCGCGCGCACCTGGTGGCCGCCCAGCACCGGGCCTCCACGGGTGGGCCCGCGGGACCGGTTTTCGAACGGGGAATCGCCTCGGCCCTTGCCGCCCAGTCGCTGGACGCCAGCGATGCGGAGGCGCCTCGAAACCTGGCCCTGGCGTACTTCCGGATGGGCGAGTGGGCCTCGGGGGCTGGGCAGGACCCCTTTCCGCTGTGGGACAAGGCCGTGGAGGCCTGCGGACGCTCGCTCACCCTCAGCCCGGGAGATCCCTATGCCCTGAACACGCTCGGTTTGACCCACTGGAGGAGGGCGGACCAGGAAATGTCGCGGGGCATGGACCCCCGGGTGAGCCTGGGGAGGGCCGCCGAGGCCTTTCGCCGGGCCCTGGCCCCACGGCCGTTTTTCGTGTACCTGATCAATCTGGGCAATGTCTACCTGTTCCGGGCCATGTACGAAATGGAACAGGACCACGATCCCGGGCCTTCCCTGGATGAGGCGATTCGCAACTACGAGGCGGCGGCGTCCTTGAATCCGAGCATGTCGCAGTGTTTCAGCAACCTCGGATCGGCCTACTTGAAACGCGGGGAGTGGCAAATGGGCCACGGGGAGGACCCCATGCCCTCCTTCCTGAAGGGAAGGGAAAACCTGCAGAAGGCCGTCGAATTGAACCCGAACCGGCCAGCTGGCCACTATAACCTTCACACCTGCTGCCTGGCGGTCTCCGTTCAGGAGATGCGCGCCGGGAAAAGCCCCGAGGTCTGGCTCAAACAGGCCCGCGAAGCCCTGGCCCGGGCCCTGGCGCTCCGCCCCGGCTTCCACGAATACCTGCGGGCCCAGGGGGAAGTGGATCTCTACATGGCCCGGTGGAGGATGCGGGCGGGGGGGGACCCGGAACCCCATTTCCGCGCCGCCGAGGCGGCCTTCGAGGCGTCCTTGAAGGCCAACCCCGCCTCGCCCCACACGTTTCTGAACGTGGCGCAGGGCCACCGCATTCGGGCCGAATGGCTCGGCGAAAGGGGGAGGAGCGGCGCCGGGGAGGTGCAAAAGGGCCTCGCGGCGGCGGAGAAGGCACTCCGGTTGAATCCGGGAATGCACCAGGCCCTAGGCGAAAAGGGCGCCCTGCTTCTCGCGCGGGCTTCGGCGGCGTCGGGGGAGGAGCGGCGCCGGACCGCCACGGAGGCGGTGAAGATCCTGGAGGAGGCTCTGGCGGCGGATCCCTCGCTGGTGCCCGACCTGCAGAGCCGGTTGGAGGAGGCGCGGAGAATCGCCGGGCCATGAGACGACGGGGTGGACAAGGGGAGAACCGAGGCCGGTCGGGGACGATTGACGTACGACCGCGTTTTGGTACACTCCCCGAGGTGAATGCGTCGCGGCGCGGCGCCGGGCGCCCAGGTTTGTCCTGAAGAGGAGGAGAGATGTCCGTCCGGTTGTTTGTCGGAAACCTTCCCTACGACGTGACGGAGGAAGAGCTCAAACAGCACTTCGAGCAGGTGGGGCCCCTCTCGTACGTCTATCTCCCGGCGGACCGCGAAACCGGAAGGCTCAGGGGATTCGCGTTCATCGAATTCAGTGAGCGGGAACAGGCCGACGAGGCCGTCCGGCGGCTCAACAATCAGCCTCTTCGGGGCCGGCCCCTGACCATCAACGAGGCGCGCGCCCGGGACGCCTCCGCCCCCCCTCGCCCCAGGGACGGAGGCCCGCCCCCCTCCAGGCCGGGAGGCGGCTTCTCGCCCCGGCCTCCGGGCCCTCGCCCCATGGGTCCGCGGCCCTCCGCCTGGGCGCCGCCCGAGGATGGAGAGGCGGAGGCGCGCCGGGGAAAGACCGGCGGCGGGCGGACCTTCGGTCCGGACGCCCCCGCCAAGAAGCGGAAGTGGGAGAAATCCGACAAGGCTCCAAAGGGCATTCGGAGGCGGCTGGACGAGAAGGTCCGCTACAGCGAGATCGACGACCCGGACGACGATTTCGACAACTTCCGGGGGGACAACATCGCGATCAAGGCCTCCGATGACGACGAAGGGCTGGAGTAACCTTCCGGACGTCCCCCGGGGCCCGTCCCGGGATCCACGCGCTCACGAACCCGTTTCCAACCGAGCCGGTGCGGTTCCGCCGGTAGGCTCCGCCGCGGGCCCCCCCGCGACGTGGAGGTGAGGCCATGGTGCAGAGGATCAAGCTGAAGGACCAGACCGCCCTGCCCAAGTGGTCCATCGAGGAATCGCGCGAGCTGTACAACATCCCCGAGTGGGGCAAGGGGTTTTTCGAGATCAACGAGCGGGGCAACGTCGTCGTCCTCCCCGACAAGAACCGCCAGCGGTCCCTCGACATCAAGGCGCTTGTGGACGCCCTGACGGACCGGGGGCTGAGCCCGCCCCTGCTCATCCGGTTCACGGACATCCTCAGGAAGCGCATCGAGGAACTGCAGGGCGCCTTCGATCGGGCCATCCGGGAGTACGAGTACGGGGGGCGTTACCACGGCGTCTATCCCGTCAAGGTCAACCAGAACCGGCAGGTGGTCGAGGACATCGTGGAGTTCGGACGGGAGTGGAACTTTGGGCTCGAGGCAGGGACCAAGGCCGAGCTGCTCATCGTGCTCGCCTCCCTGGACAACGAGAAGGCGCCCATCGTCTGCAACGGGTACAAGGACGACGAGTACGTGGAAATGGCGCTCTGGGCCACGAAGATGGGGCGCCGGGTCTTTCTCGTGGTGGAAAAGCCCTCCGAACTCGACCTCGTGATCAAGTGGGCCAGGAGGCTGAGGGTCAAACCGTACATCGGCGTGCGCGCCAAACTCTCCGCGAGGGGGCGGGGAAAGTGGGAGAGCTCCGGCGGGGACAAGTCCAAATTCGGGCTTTTCCCCTCGGAGATCCTGGACGCCGTGGAGAAGCTCAAGGCCCTCGGCATGGAGGACCGGCTCCAGCTCATCCATTTTCACCTCGGCTCCCAGATCACTTCGATCCAGAGCATCAAGGACGCCATGCGGGAGTCGAGCCGAATCTTCGCGGAACTCGTGCGCCTCGGTGTCCCCATCCGCTATTTCGACGTGGGGGGCGGCCTCGCCGTGGACTACGACGGGAGCAAGACGAACTTCTCCTCCAGCGCCAACTACTCCATGGAGGAGTACGCCAGCGACGTGATTTCCGCCCTGTCGGAGATCTGCGCCGAGAAGGGCATCCAGCACCCGCACATCATCTCGGAGAGCGGGAGGGCCCTGGTGGCCTACCACTCGGTCCTCGTCTTCAACGTCCTGGGCAGCAGCGAACTCATGGACGAGAACCTCACCATCGAAATCCCCGAGGGCGTGCCCGAGGGGGTGGAAAACCTGGCGGAGGTACTCAAGGGCCTCTCCGTGAAGAACTTCCAGGAGTCCTATCACGACGCCCTTCAGATCCGCGACGAAACCCTCACGCTCTTCAACGTCGGGATGATGTCCCTCCAGCACCGGGCGCTCGTGGAGCGTCTGTTCTGGGCCGTCTGCTTCAAGATTTCGAAGATCATCCACACGCTGGATTACGTCCCCGACGAGCTCGAGCACCTCGACCGCTTCATCAGCGACACGTACTACGGCAACCTTTCGGTCTTCCAGAGCCTCCCCGACCACTGGGCGGTGAAGCAGCTCTTTCCCATGTGCCCGATCCACCGGCACAGGGAGAAGCCGTCCCGCAAGGCCACCATCGCGGACATCACCTGCGATTCGGACGGGAAGGTGGACCAGTTCGTGGACCTCCACGACGTGCGGAACACGATTGACCTCCATCCCCTTGAGGCCGGGAAGCCCTACTACGTCGGCGTCTTCCTCGTGGGGGCCTACCAGGAGGCCCTGGGGGACTTGCACAACCTGTTCGGGGACACCAACACGGTCCACGTCTCCGTGACGGGACGCAACAAGTACCGTATCGACAAGACCATCGAGGGAGACCGGGTGCGGGACGTCCTCTCCTACATGCAATACCAGAAGCGGGACGTGATGAACGCCATCCGGGCCGCCGTGGAGGAGAGCATCGACAAGCGGAGGATTTCCATCAAGGAGTCGGCCCGCATCAAGCGCTTTCTCGAAGACGGCCTCGAGGGGTACACCTACCTGGAGTAGATCAAAGGCCGTGGCCACCAGGAAGGGGCGGAAGCCGGGGCCGCGGGCCCCCCGCCTCGGGTCGGACGCGGCCGGTGAAGGCCATTCACGGCGACTTTCGGACGCTCTCCCGCCCGGGTTTTCCCCCGGCTTGACAACGGCCCCGAGATGCCTATACTGCATATCTGAGCACACGCTCAGATATGCAGGAGGGAGGCCGAATGCCTAGGAACAAGCTGCCGAGGAGAGGGGGGGCGCCGCGCGCGCGCATGCGGGCTCTCTGCCTGCCCCTGCTCCTTGCCGTCCCCGTCGCGGCCTGGGCGGGCAGGCCGTTCGTGACCGAAGACGCGTGCGTGTCGGAAAAGGGGGAGGTTTCCCTGGAGGCGGGATTCGAGACGTGGGAGACCGAGGAGAAGGGCCGGGACCGGGTCTGGGTCGTGGTCCCGGCGGTGGGTGTCGGAGGCGGCGTGGAGCTCTTTGCGGAGGTCCCCTTCGTGACCCTCGAAGGTCCGCGCGGAGAGTCTGAACGTGGATTCGGGGACCTGGTCTTGGGCGCGAAGGTCCGACTGGTCCGCGAGGAGACGGGGCGTCCGGGGCTTGCCCTCCGGTTTGCCTGGAAGACCCACACGGCGGACGCGCGCATGGGGCTGGGGACGGGGGACAACGATCTGTCGGCCGTCCTGGGCGCCTCCAAGAGCCGTGGCCGTTCCACCCTGCACCTCTCGGTGGGGTTCACGCGGGAGGGCGATCACCTGAACGGGGCCGTGCGAGACTACGCCTTCTACGGGGGCGCCCTGGAAGCGCGCCTCTCGGAGAGGGTCCAGTTGTGCCTCGAGGTCCAGGGCAGCCAGAACCCGGAGAGGCACCTCAGGGAGAACCCGACCTTCGCCCTCGTGGGCCTGAGCCTGCGGGCCGCGGAGAACCTGGTCCTGGATCTGGGCTACCGCCGCGCCCTGCGCGGCCCCGGCCCGAGGGACGCCGTCTTGTGCGGCCTCAGCCTGTGCTTCTGAGAGGAGGGAGGATGGGGCCCCTGCGGGAGGACCGGCCGACGGGCGGGACCTAGCCGGAATCGCCGGGCCCGGAGTCACCCTCGAGGGAGTAGAGGAGGTCGATTTCCCGTTCCCACCGATCGGGCTCGGGCGTCTCCAGAATGAGCGGGATTCCATCAAAGCGAGGGTCCCGCATGATAAAGCGGAAGGGCTCGAGCCCCAGCTCGCCGTCCCCAATAGGCGCGTGGCGGTCCAGGTGACTCCCCAGCTTTCCCTTGCAGTCGTTCAGGTGCCATCCGCAAAGGTTGGACAGGCCCACGGTCCGATCGAACTCCTTCATGACCGCGTCGAAGGCCTCTGGGCTCCTCAAATCGTATCCCGCCGCGAAGAGGTGGCAGGTGTCCAGGCAGACGCCGGTCCTCGACCGGTCCTCGACCCGGTCGAGGAGCGCCGCGATCTCCTCGAAGGTGCTCCCCATGTAGCCGCCCTGGCCGGCGGTGCATTCGAACACGGCCGACACGCCGCGCGTTCTCTGCAGGGCCAGGTTGACCGATTCGGCGATGCGCTCCAGGCAGTCCGCCGGGGCCATCTGCTTCAAGTGGCTTCCGGGATGGAAGTTGAGGAGCTTCAGGCCGAGGAGTTCGCAGCGCCGCATTTCGTCCAGGAACGCCTCCCGGGAGCGCGAAAGGCCCGCCGGATCGGGATTGCCCAGGTTGATCAGGTACCCGTCGTGGGGGAGGACCTTGTCCAGGTCGAAGCCGTGGGCCTCGCAGTTCCGCCGGAAGGCTTCGGCCTGCTCTCCGGTGAGGGGTGGGGCGGACCACTGTCTCTGGTTCTTGACGAAGAGGGCGAAGGTCCGGGCGCCGATGGCCGCCGCATTGAGGGGGGCGTTCTCGACGCCTCCCGTGGTGCTCACGTGGGCTCCCACCCACTTGCGGGAAGTCGGTGTCGCCGCGCGTCGAGCCGAGGGTGTCTTCTTCGATGATGCCATCCCATGTCCTCCCGGGTCGGTTCCCGGTATACAATGAACCGCCCCGTCGGGGCAAGAAGGGAGTGTCTCCCCCCGCTCCCGCGATGGGGCGCGACCAGCCACAATGAGATCAGGGAGGAGAGCGAGTTGGGCCAAGGCGTGGGTTCCCCCGAGAGGGGATCGGAGTGACCTCGTGCCGAGGGGGGGAGCGCACCGAGGGTGGGGTGAGGTTTCGCCTGAGCCGTCCGGGGAGCGGGCCGGCAAGGGCCCTCCCCGTCCAGAAGAGAAGAGGGGTGTCCACCAGGACGCCGGTCAATGGCCGGGCCAGGGTTCGTTCCATCGCGCAGACGAGGAGTCCAAACAAACATGTGCGGCATTTTCGGAATCGTGACGGAGCAGGAGCAAGAACTGGGTCAGATTCTGAGGGACGCGGGCCGGAGGCTGTCCTATCGGGGCTACGATTCGGTGGGCTTCGCGGTGCTTCCCGACGCAGGTCCCGTGGACCTGCGCAAGGACGTCGGGAAGGTGGACGAGGTGGCCGACCGGTACCGCGTCGGGGACATGCGGGGCCGGAGGGGGATGGTCCAGCTCCGGTGGGCCACCTTCGGAGCGCCCTCGCAGGTCAACGCCCAGCCTCATCTGGACTCGGACGGCTCCATGGTGGGCGCCCACAACGGCAACGTCGTGAACAACGTGGAGCTTCGGGCGCGTTTCCTCGCCGAGGGCCTCACCGTGCGCTCCACCAACGACGGGGAATCCTGCGTCCACGCCGTGGAGCGCCACCTCAGGCAGGGGCTGTCCATGGTGGACGCGATCCGCGGCGCTTACGCCGATCTGCACGGCGATTACGCCTTCCTCGTGGGGCGCCGGGGGGAAGACCGTCTCTGGGCCCTCAAGAAGGGGTCGGGACTGGTGGCGGGGCTCGGAGAGGGTTTCACGTGCGCGGGCTCCGACCTTCCGTGCCTTCTCCCGCTCACGCGGCGCGTGGTCCGCGTCCAGGACGGGGAGATCCTGGAACTCTCGGCCGATCGGGTCCGGATCTTCCAGGTGGAAGATGGGGTGGAGGTGGACCGCCTCCCGGAAGAGGTCACCGAGTCCATGGAGGCCGCCGAGAAGGGCGGGTTTCCGCACTTCATGCTCAAGGAGATCCACGAGCAGCCCAAGGTGGCGGCCGACCTGATCCATCTCCTGGCCGATTCTCCCCACGTGAAGCCCTTCGCGCGCCGGGTGAAGGCCGCGAGGAACCTGTACCTGGTGGGATGCGGGACGAGCTACCACGCGTGCCTGCTGGGGGCCGTGTATCTCGCGCGCCTCGCGGGGCGGCCGGCCATCCCCGTGCTGGCGCCCCAGTTCCTTCCCCAGTACGCCTCCACCGTCGGTCCGGAGGACGTGGTCCTGTGCGTCAGCCAGAGCGGGGAAACCAAGGACGTCCTGAACGCCATGGAGGCGGCCCGCCTCGGGGGAGCGCAGATCCTCGGGCTCGTCAACGTCCTCGGCTCCACCCTCATGAACGTGAGCGACCGCTACCTCCCCCTGGCGTGCGGGTACGAGATCAGCGTGCCGGCCACCAAGACCTTCGTGAACACCGTCATCGCCTTCCTCTGCGTGGCGCTGGTCGCCGGGGGCCACGACACGGCTCCCCTCGCAGAACTCCCCGCGCTGCTGGAGCGGACGCTGGAGCAGACGGACCCGCTCATCCTGGAGGCCGCGGAGCGGCTCCGCGACAAGGACGACCTGTACTGCCTCGGCTACGGCCTGACCTACGCCATCGCCCTCGAAGGGGCCCTGAAGCTCAAGGAGATCACCTACGCCCACTGCGAGGGAATGCTCTCGACGGAATTCAAGCACGGCCCCCTGTCGGCGGTGCGGGAGGGCTTTCCGGTGCTCTTCGTGGCGGGGCCCGAGGACGTGCCCCTCATGGTCAGCGGGGTGAACGAATGTGCCTGCCGCGGGGCGGAGACCCTGGCCGTGGCCGAACCCGACGAGCGCCTCAAGGCGAACGTCCGCCACTTCCTCCCCCTGCCGGTTTCCGGGCCCCTCTTCGCGCCCATCCTGTCCGTGCTCCCCCTGCAGGTCCTGGCCTATCGGATCAGCGTGGCCCGCGGGGTGGACCCCGACTTTCCGAGGAACCTCAGCAAGACCTTGACGGTGGATTGAGGGAAGAGCCGAGTCGCGCCGGGCGGGCCTCCGGCGGGGAGGGGAGAAAGATGATCTCGCGGGACCTCGATGGGGCGTCGCGCAAGGACGTGTACAGGATCCTCTCGAGCCTGGTGATCCCGAGGCCCATCGCCTGGATCCTCACCCAGGGCCGGGAGGGGACCTCGAATCTGGCTCCCTTCTCGAGCTTCATGGGGATCTTCAACCCGCCGGCCCTGGCGGTCGCCTTCGGCCGGAAGAGCGACGGCTCGCTGAAGGACACGCACCGAAATCTGCGTGACACGGGGGAGGCGGTGGTTCACCTGGCCGACGGGACCCTGCTCGAAGCCCTGCACGCCACGGGCGAGGAGCTGCCCTACGGGGTAAGCGAGGCGGTCCGCCTCGGCCTGGAAACGCTGCCGTCGGACCGCGTACGGCCGCCGAGGCTGGCGGCGGCGCCGGTGGCCCTGGAATGCCGCCTCCGCCAGGAATTGGTTCTGGACGCCCGGTGCGATCTCGTGCTCCTCGACGTTCTTCGCGCGCACGCCGCCGAGCGGATCTGGAACGCGGAACTCGACTGCGCCGACGGCGGAATGTGGGACCCC
>JBFMHB010000034.1 GCA_040752915.1 Acidobacteriota bacterium | reverse complement strand
GGGCGGCCCCAACGGCGGCAGCCTGAAGGGCTCCTACAACAACGAAACGATCCTCGGCTTCCAGTACGAAGTGCGCCCCGACTTCTCGGTGGGCGCCCGGGCCATCTACCGGACCCTGGGCCGGGCCATCGAGGACATCTCCCTCGACGGCGGCCTGACCTACATCGTGACGAACCCCGACAAGTGGGGAGGCATCTTCCAGCCCCTGCCGCGGACGGAGAACGGCGTCACGACGGTGTCCAACTACACGTTCCCGAAGCCCACGCGCATCTACAAGGCCCTCGAGCTGACTGCCGACAAGCGCTTCTCCAACCACTGGATGCTGCAGGGCTCCTACGTGCTCAGCCGCCTGAAGGGCAACTACGAGGGTCTCTTCTCCAACGACAACGGCCAGCTCGACCCCAACATCACCTCCAAGTACGACCTGCCCCAGCTGCTGGTCAACGCGTCGGGTCTCCTGCCCAACGACCGCACGCACGTCCTGAAGGTGTACGGCGGGTACTTCTTCGAGAACATCCCCCTCGAGCTCTCCGGCTCCTTCACCCTCCAGAGCGGAACGCCCATCTCCAAGCTCGGCGCCGACGACCTCTACGGCACCGACGAGGGCTTCTGCGCCCCCCGCGGCACCGCGGGCCGCACGCCGAACACCTGGCAGATCGACCTGGGCGCCCAGTACACCTTCAAGCTCTGGAAGTCCAACCTGGCCCTGCGCGCCGACATCTTCAACGTGACCAACGAACAGCGCACCACGGCGGTGGAACAGACCTGGAACAACCACGACGTCGGCGCCAATCAAACCTATCCCTACTTTGGCAAGGAAACCGGCCACCAGGTGGCTCGCCGGATCCGCCTTGCCATCCGCTGGACCTTCTGACCTCTCTCCCACGCTTCCTCTTCACAAAGGAGCCCCGGCCATGCCGGGGCTCCTCGTCTTTTTCCCCTCCAAAAGGCCCGCAATCGCCCTCCGGCAGCCGGATGACGGCGCCCTGACAGGCCGGGTGCCATCCGGCTCCGGGGACGCCGCCACCGCCGCAGGTGCCCTGGTCCTCCGGAACGGACGGTTCGTCCCAAATTCCTGGAAGACCGAGGGTCGGCGTCCGATGATGGTCCTAAGGCGGGCAGAACCGCCGGAGGGAGCCGATCATGAGACGACCGCCCGTACACAAGACTATCCGCTTCGGGCCGGACCGGCAGGCTCCCGTCGTCCTTGCCTCCATAACCTCACAACCCCTTTCCGTGAGCGCCCGTGCGCGCGGCCGATTCTCGGGGCGTCCTGCGGCCAATCAGAAGCCCCGGATCGCCGGATAGGCCGGCGAGCGAAAGCGCGGCGGCACCATGGGCGCTCACGGGGCCCCGGGTAGTCCCGGGGCTCCAATTTTCTCGGGCCCGCCATTGGGGCGGCAGCCTTCGCTCAGAGGCGCGGGTCGGTGGCGGCGCTCAGGTGGCGCTGGGCGGGCGCTTGCCGAGAAGCCCGTCGATGGCGTCGCGGAAGGTGTGGCTCATGTGGATGCGCTGGCCGTTTTCCAGGACCAGGATGAAGGTGTGGCGGAACCAGGGCACGAGTTCCCTTATGGAATCCACGTTGACGATCCACGACCGGTGCACCCGAACAAACCTTTCGGGGTCGAGGCGCTCGGCAAGGCTGGAGAGGGTTTGGCGCCGCAGGTACTTGCCCCCGGCCGCGTGAATCTGGACGTAATTGCCGGAGGCCTCGAAACTGAAGATGCTCTCCGTCGGAAGAAAGAGGATCTTGTCCCCCGAAGGGACGGCGAGCCGCTGGTAGGAGCGGCGGCGCTCGGAGACTTCCCTCAACAAATCGGCGAGCCGGTCCTTGTCTTGCTCGGCGGCGGAACGGGGGCCCTGAGCGGCCACTCTACGGAGGGCCTCCCGGAGGCGCCGGGGGTCGACGGGCTTGAGGAGGTAGTCCAGGGCCCGCACTTCGAAGGCTTTCAAGGCGTACTGGTCGTAAGCGGTCACGAAGATGACCGCCGGGGTCTCCTCGGGCCGCAATTCGAACAGGACCTCGAAGCCGTCCCGGTCCGGCATCTGGATGTCCAGGAGAAGCAGGTCGGGCTTGTCCGCGCGCACCGCCGCCACGGTCTCGGGCCCGTTGGCGCACTCCCGGACGATGGTTACGTCGTGTTCGGTCGAGAGAAGGTGGCGAAGCTGGTCCCGAGCGAGGGGTTCGTCGTCCGCGATCACGACTCTGAGCGTCATCTTGTGGGCTCCCCATGCGGCTCGTGTCCGCCGGCTGGAAGAGGCAGCGTGACCGTTGCGATGGTGCCGCCGCCGGCGCGGACGGACACGTCGAATCGGGCGGCGCCCCTGTACAGGAGTTCGAGGCGTTCGCGCGTGAGCCGCAGACCGAGCCCGTCGGAATTCCCCCGAGCCGGCTGAAGGCCCGCGCCGTCGTCCTCCACGACGAGATTCAAGGAGGTTTCCGTCCTCCTTGCGCTCACGGTGACCAGGCCCGGAGCGGACCTGGGTGCGATGCCGTGGCGGACGGCATTCTCCACGAGGGGTTGAAGGATCAGGCTGGGAACCTCGACGTCGAGGAGGTCGTCGGGAACGTCGAAGACCGTCTTCAAGCGGTCGGAGAACCGCACGCGTTCGATCTCCAGGTAGTCCATCGCGAAGGCCACCTCCTCCCCGAGGGGGACCATCTGCCTGGTCTGCGAATCCAAGGAGCGGCGCAGCAGGGCGCACAGGAGCGTGATCATCCGGTTCGTCGCCTCCGGGTCCCGGCGGCTGAGGGCTCCAATGGCGTTGAGGGTGTTAAAGAGAAAGTGGGGGTTGACCTGAGACCGAAGCTGCTGGAGGCGGGCCAGGGCGAGGGCGTTCCCGAGGCGAGATGCGTCCAATTCCCTCTCCCGGTACTTTCGGTAATATCCGATGCCGTGAATCAGGCCCGTGAGAAGGGCGAAGGGGACGGGGGCGCCCGCCAGGCCAGAGGCGTACATCTGATCCGAAAGGCTGAGGAGGGCCAGCAGATGGGTGCCCCGGTCGAGTGCGTACCCCGTCGTGGTCAGGAGAATGTCCAATGTAACCTGCAGGGGGCTTACGACCAGGAAGCAGAGCGCGTGCCCCGCGAGGGAGCGGCCCCACCGCTCCGCCGTGAAGGGCCAGCGGCGCGCGCAGGCGAGAAGGATCGGAAAAACGGCGAGCCAACTCCAGGCCGTGGAGAGCGTCCAGATGAGGTAGTAGGAGAAGGGCTTGTCAAGTTCTGAACCGAAGAAGCCGAAGTAAAGTTCGGCGGCAAAAAAGACGCCGGTCAAGGTCAAGGCGGCGAAAACGCCCAGAGCAAAAAGCCCCCGCCGGTTTCCGGCGGCCATCGCCGCCGTGGATTCCTTGTCCGCCTGCATCGCTCACCCCATGTCATGCTATGCCATTCCTTATCGGGTGATAAAGGGGAGGGGGACGAACGCGCCGTTGTCCGGGACGAGCGGCAGCCGGCGGGCCCTTCCCCCCACCTCGCCAACAGGGTTTCGGGCCGGGCCGCGTCCGCCCGGGCGCGGGTCATTCCACCCTTCGGGGGGACGAACGGACACCCTGGCGTGACGAGAGGTCGTCGTGCACGGACGAGCCTGCCTTGTTTGTTCGCATCGCGTTGAATAATAAAGACTTGCGAGAACTTCCCCATGGCCGTCACCGTACAGGGTGCCAGGAGGCGCACATGACGGTTGAGCCCATACCGCCCCTTCGCGGAAAAGCCCGGACCGTGGAGGAGGAAATCCTGGCCCTGGGCGGCGGCTTGCTCCGGGACGGACACGTGGAGGAGGCACTGGAGTTCCTTCGGAACATGGCGAGCGTCTTTCCCGAGTCGCCGGCCATCTGCGCATGCCTGGGCGAGGCGTACCTCGCCAAGGGCGAGGTGGAACAGGCCCGGGCGCACCTCCATCGCTTGCGCGAACTGCGCACTGGATGCGCTCAAGGAGGGTCGCATGACACGTAGATGGTACCGATGGCTTTGGATCTGGACGGCGATTCTCGTCGCTCCAGCCCTTTCGGCGGGTGAAATCCACGAGGCGGCGAAGCGGGGCGATCTGGATACCGTGAAGACTCTCCTTGGGAAAGAGCCCGAGCTGGTCCGGGAGGCCGACACCGACGGGCGTACTCCCCTGCACCACGCCTGTTTCGAAGGCCAGGCCAGCGTGGTCGTCTTTCTCCTGGACCATGGCTCCGAAGTCAACCGGAAGGAGACAAAATACAGCCTCACGCCCCTCCACATGGCGGCCTGGAAGGGCCATCCCGAGGTGATCCGCATTCTGCTCGAGCGGGGCGCGGACCTGAATGCCCGAGAGGTGGACAACGAGACGCCCCTCTTCTACGCCGCAGCGAGCGACAGCGTCGAATCGGTCGCGCTCCTACTCGATCGCGGAGCGGACCTGAAGGACGACAAGAGCCGGGTGGGCAACTCGGTCCTCTCGCTGGCCGTGGAGCGCAACAAGTATCCCGTGGCCAAGTTCCTCATCGAGAAGGGAGCCGATCCCGGATTCCGCAAGGAACGTGGCATGACTCTGCTGCACCTGGCCGCCTGGAGCGGCGGTCCCGAGATGATCGACCTGCTCGTCGACGCGGGGATCTCGCCGAACGTCCGGACGGAGGACGGTTGGACCCCCCTCCTGTTCACCCTGTCCGGGAACAACCCCTCTGGCGCGAGGGCCCTGCTCAAGCGGGGCGCGGACCCGAACTACCGGATGGAGGGACGCGACGCGCCGGTGGTCATGGCCCTCAAATTCGGCGAGAAGGAGCTGGCGCACCTGTTGCTTTCTTCGGGGGCTTGCTCCCAATCGTCCAACAAGGAGGGACGGACGCCGCTCCACTTCGCCGCCGTGTTCGGCTATTCCGACGTGGCCGCTTCCCTTCTGGCCAAAGGCGCGCAAGCCGGTGCGAAGGACGCCACGGGAAGGACCGCCATGGACTACGCGCGCGCCTACGGCCAGGTCAAGACGGTCGAAGCGCTCTCCAAGGCCTGTCCAGAGCCTTCGAAGGAATGCCTGGAGCCGCCGGTCCTCACCCCCCCCTCCCGTGATGGGGAAGCCGTGGTGACCTACCTCGGGCACAGCAGCTGGGCCGTGCGGACCCGAAACCGCCTGCTGATCTTCGATTACAGCCGCCCCGGAGACATGGGCGACACGCCGTCCTTTCGCAACGGGTGGATCGTCCCGCAGGAACTCGAGGGCCGGCGCGTCATCGTCTTCGTCTCCCATGCCCACCGGGATCACTATTCCCCGGCCATCTTCGACTGGAAAAAGGCCATGCCCGGCCTCGTGATCGTCACGGGTTTCGACCCTCCGAACCAGACCGGCTACGCCAAGATGGCCCCGCGGACCACCCAATCCTTCGATGGCGCGGAGGTCACCACCATCGCGGCGAACGATGGCGGCGTGGGTTTCTTCGTGAAGTGCGACGGCGTGAGCCTCCTCCACTCGGGTGACCACGCGAACCGCAAGAAGGACTTCTCGGAGCCCTTCAAGGCGGAGATCGATTACCTCGCCGAGAAGGGGCTCAAGCCCGACATCCTCTTCGCGCCCGTAAGCGGCTGCGGCTTCGGCGACGTGGAGGCCGTGCGATTGGGCGTCTACTACACCGCCGAGAAACTGGCCCCAAAGGTTCTTTTCCCCATGCACGCCGGCAACAGCGAGACCGCCTGCGCGCTCTTCGCAAAGGAAGCCGAGAAAGCGAAGCTGACCGTCCCCATCGAAGCGCCGAGGTTTCCCGGCGACAGCTTCGAGGTAGCGGGGATCGCAAGGGCGAAGTGAATCCGGGGAAACGCAACTCCGCGGAAGGTGCGATAGGCGGAAAGGGATCTTCGAGTATCCAGGCGAAGGAGGAAATGGCGATGAGCAGGATGGTGGAGATCGCCGTCGGGCTGGCTCTGATCGCGTGCTCCGCAATCGGCCAGCCGAAGGGGCCAGCGGACCCGACCGACCGGAAGCTGAAGGCGAAGATCGATCTCCTCGCATCCAAGATCGTCGCGAAGGAAGGTCCCGGCTTCTCTGTGGCCGTGGTCAAGGACCAGAAGATCCTCCTCTGCGAGGCCTATGGACTGGCCAACGTGGAGACGGGAACGCCCATGACAACCGAGACGGTTCTCAACGTCGGGTCCGTTTCCAAGCACTTCACCGCCTGGGCCATTCTGCTCCTCGAGCAGCGGGGTCTGCTTTCTACGGCGGACGACGTCCACAAGCACCTGCCCGAACTGCCCGGTTACGGGTCGCCGCTGACCCTCGCCCACCTGCTGTACCAGACCAGCGGCCTGCCCGAGTACCTGAAGCTGTTCAAATACGCCGGGCTATTCCCCAGCGATCACCGCACCTTCTCCGATGTACACGAAATCCTCAAGGCCGGGGCGGGCCTGGAATATCCTCCAGGGACCCGGTGGAGCTATTCCAACACGAACTACGCCTTGTTGGCGGAGATCATACAGCGGCGAACCGGGCAGACCTTCAGTGCCTGGATTCAAGACAACCTGTTCGGACCTCTCGGCATGGGCCGCACGCGAGTCCCAGAGAGCGAAGTGGCGATCGTGGAGGACCGGGCTGAAAGCTACTGGTGCTCCGAGGGGGCTCTGAAGAAGTACATCACCAACGCCCGTATCCCGGGCCCGACACTCGTCTACACCAGCGCCGCGGACATGGCCAGGTGGATGCTGAACTTCAGGAACAATCAGATCGGCGGGGCGGCGCTCTTCGAGAAGCTCTGCACACCCGGGAGGCTGACCAGCGGCGAGGAGGCGCCCTACGCCATGGGTCTCGCCCAGGGCCAATACCGAGGCAACGCGACCGTCGGCCATGCAGGTTCGGATGCCGCGTTCGTGTCGGACATGACCTATTGCCCACAATCCGATCTCGGCGTCGCGGTCCTGTGCAACAGCGCGAACATCGATCCCCTGGAGGTTCGCAACGCGGTACTCGATCTTGTGCTCTTCGGCGAGACGTCCTTGAAACGGACGGAAAGCAAGACCCGGGCGGCGCCGCCCTTCCCTTCCGGGGAAGCAGGAGCCCTCCGGGAGCGGCTGCTGGGCACCTACCGGCTGGAAGGCGGCGGCGACCTTGTCTGCCTGTCGGTCGATGGGGAGGAGACTTGGGGGACCTACCTGGGGCAGGGAAACGTCCGGCTCATTCCCAAAGACGGAGGCTCGGTGTCCAACGCCGAAGGGGATATCGTCGTCCGGGCTCTTGCTCCGGAAGCCGGGCCTGCGGAGAAGATCGAGCTGAACCTGAAGGGGACTCTCCTGACAGCCTCGCGGATTCCCGAAAGCACGAAGGAGCCCGCAGGGCCCGCCGCGGTGACGGGCCTCTACTACAGTCCCGTTCTGGGAGCCGTGTACTCCATCACAAGGGAGGATGGCCGGCTCAAGGTTTCGCAGCGCAGATCCGTGGGTACGCACGACCTGGCCTGCGCGGGCAAGGACATCCTCGTCTGTTCCCTCGGTGAGCTGAGGCTGGCCCGCGATGCCGCCGGCGACGTGACGGGGTTTACCCTGTGGCACGAGTCAGTGGGTGGCTTTTCGTTTTCCAGGGTTTATTTGGGAGGGAAACCGGCCCGGGGGTGAGGCGCTCCTTTGACGAGGCGCTTCTCGTGCTTCACGCCCGCGGCCCATGAACATTCGGGGGAGGAAGCCATGACCGAAGAACAGCCCCTCATCAGCGTCGCGTTTCATGCTTTCATGCAGGAAGCGCCGGGCCACTCGAAGGTCTGGGGTGAGATGGTTCAAGGACTTTCCGCGGCGAGCGCCCTGGACAAGAAGACCTCCGCGCTGGCGTACCTGTCGGTTCTCGCCGCGGTTGGCTTGCAGAGCGGGGTGCCTTTCCATGCGAGGGCGGCGAGGGAAAACGGCGCCTCCCGCGAAGAAGTGATCAGCGCCGTTCTGCTCGGGCTCCCCGCCGCGGGCCACGGGGTCACACGGTCCCTGCCCGCGGCGCTGGAGGCCTACGATGGGTCCTGAAACGCCTCCAGGACACTGACTCGGTCTGCGCGCGAGTCGCGGAGGCTCAAGGAAAAGTACCTTGAAGGGTCCGCCGGGAGCCAAGGCCAGCGAGCACGGCAGATTCTATGGAGTAGGACTGGAAGGGGAAGGCGTGAGGGTATGAACCCAATCGGTACAAGATCAGGGAACGCCTTGGAGGGCGACATCGGAGGCCAGAGAGAGAATGTCCTTTTCGCCGGGCATCCTTGGCGGTCCCTCCTCGTGGTGCTCGCGGTCCAGGCCGCGTGCGTTGCCCTCGTGGCCTCTTTCCTCTACGGCATCCTCAATCTGCCGAACGAAATGAAGGACTTGACGGCCCCGAGCACGGCGGCCCTTTTCGCGGTGAGCCACATCCTCGCGCACGTCCTCGTGCCCTATTGGCTGAGAATCCCTCCAGGGAAACGCTCGTTTCCGAAATCTCTCGACGACATCCGCCTGACCAGTGTGCGGCCCTTTTTCAAGCTGCTTTTCCTGACGCTTTCCTGCGAGGAGAGATGACCCATGAAACCAATCGCCTCGATCTTCGCCGTTCTCGCTACCCTGGTCACCCTGGCCTCGTCGGCAGAGGAGGCCCGCCCCGGCGATCGGGGGGTCATCGAAAAGACGATCCGCGACTCCATCGGCTGGGCCCTCACCAAGGACCGGCCTCTCGCGGAGAGCGTGATCGCCCGCGACGACCGGCTGTTCATGTTCAACCCCGATTCCGAGATCACGGTCGGCTGGGACCAGTGGGTGAAGAGATTCGACTTCTGGATGGACCCGCGCTTCAAGGCCACCAAGATGGAGATCCGCGAAATGCGCATCGATGTGTCGCGGTCGGGGGACGTGGCCTGGTGGTCGTGCATCCTCGACGATCTCGGGGAGTGGGACGGCAGGCCCATCGGTTGGAAGGACACGCGCTGGACCGGGATCCTCGAAAAGCGTGCGGGCCGGTGGCTCATCGTGCAGATGCATTTCTCCTTCGCCTCCGACAAGGTCGTGGCCGAGGCCAAGGCCCGACTGCAGTCGCAGGGGGCCGACGCGGCCCAGGCGGCGCTCGACTACGCCGAGGGCTGGTTCGATGGGGACGCCGCCAGGGTGGAGCGGGTGCTCCACCCCGAATTCGTGCGGCGCATCGCCGCCGTCACCGTGGCCGGGGACGATTTCTTCTGGCAGCAGGATCGAGAAAGGTTTCTCGAAATGACGCGCCAGGGCGGCGACAAGGCCACGCCGGCGGACCAGCGCCAGATCAAGGTGACCGTGCGCGATCTGGCCCGGACCACCGCGACGGTGCGCGTCGATTCGGCCTACCACGTGGAGCACCTGAGCATGGTCAAGCTACGCGACCGCTGGCAGATCGTCAACGTCCTCTGGGAGAACGTGCCCAACGACAAGAAGGAGGCACCCATCGACTTCCGCGTCCTTGCCGACTACGCCGGGACCTACCGGAGCGAATCCGGGGCCATCTGGCAGGTGATCGTCGAGGGGAGCCGGATCTTCCTCAAACCGGCGGACGAGCCCAGGATCGAGATCTTCCCAGAATCCGAGACCGAGTTCTTCACCAAGGGCTACAAGTCGGGCGTGACCTTCGTCCGCGAGGCGTCGGGGAGCGTCACGCGGCTGGTCAAGCGCGTCAACTACCGCGACTTCAGCTTTGACAAGATCGAGTGATCACGAGGGGCGTGGGAGGGGTGGTCCATCCAGCAGAAGAACACGGGGGTCGCCAAGGTGGGGAGGTCCTCCTGGAAACTGCCGTCCTGGAAATCGGATGGAACGAGGCGGACCTTCGAATCGAAGGCGAGAGGGTCCGAATCGTCGCCTTGAAGGGAACCATTGGCCCATGAGAAGAGTAGAGTCCCACGCCCAAGTGCTCTCCGACTTTGCCGCCTTCAACGGTAGAGTGACTGTGGACGTCGGTTGCGGTACAGGGGACCTCGTCCGCTGGATGGCCTCCCAGGGCGCTCGGGCCGTGGGCCTCGACGCCTGGGGGATGATCACCAAGGCCCTGACGGCCTCAGCAAGCGGCGCAGAGAGGTTTTTCGCGGGGGCCGCTCAAGCGCTTCCCTTGAGAGATCGGTGTGCCGACCTCGTTTACTACGTCGCAAGCTTCCACCACGTCCCGCGGGATGATATGCCCACGGCCCTTCTGGAGTGCGAGCGGATCTTGTCCCCATGTGGGGCAGCCTATTTCGTGGAGCCCGTGGCGTGCCCTGGAGCGTATTCGGAGGTCGTCCGGCTCCACGAAGACGAGTCGAAGGTCCAGGCGGCCGCTTACGAGGCCCTTCGATCCGCGGGCGCGTATGGGCTGAAAGAGGAGTTCGAGTCCTTCTATTACATCGAGAGGTCTTTTCTGGATTTCGCCCGCTTGATGGAAGTCTTCGAGGAGGACCCGATCCGCAGGGACCGCATCCTTCAGGAGGCACGCCGAGTCACCGAGGGGTTGGCCCGAAACGGCGGTACAACCTTCGAGAAATTCCGATTCCGCTCCGTGTGCAGGCTCAACGTCTTGAGAAAACATACGGCGCAGAGGGGTTGAAATGGGAGATTACACGGCGATTCGGAGAACTTTGATCCTCACGTTTCTGCTTTCTGGGCTGGCCTCAGGCGCGGCGGACCCTCCCCTCACGGCTCCGCAGGTAGTGGCCCGGTGCGCCGCGGCCATGGGCGGCGCCGACAGGATCGCCGCCGTCCGCACCCTCCGCATCCAGATGACTCCCGCCGCCAAGCCGAGGACGGTGACGCACGAGATCAAGCGCCCCGACCGGATCCGCAGCGAGTCCGCCGACTACATCCTCGTCTTCGACGGCAAACGGGCCGGCTACTTGAAGGGCGCTCCGCCGGAGGACGGGAGAGACCCCGGCCCGAAGCTCCTGCCCGAAGAAGAGGGTCGGGACTTCGAGCTGGACATCGCCTTCCTTTTTCCAGCGTTTTTCGACCACCCCGCGCGATACCTGGGCATGGAGTCGTACGAGGCGAAGCCGCACCACAAACTGGCGGTCACGCTTCCCCTGGGGATCCGCGTCATCTACTGGCTCGACGGGACCACCTTCCTTCCCACGCGGATCGTGGGGGAGATTTCGATTCAAGGGTCGGTGGCGCGGGTCGAGCGAACCCTTCAAGACTACGTTCCCGTGGAGGGTCTTCTTTTTCCGCGCACCATGACTTCCAGCGGTTGGGCATTTACGGGCCGGGCCTCCGTCACGAAGGTGGAGATCAACATCCCGTTGGAGGACGGCCGCTTCGAGATGCCCGGGGAGGCGCGGGGAAGGATCGGGCAGGAGGGGCCATGAGTGTTCTTCGAAGATGGAGAGGTACGGCGGCCTTCCTTGTCCTCGCCGCGGGAACCCTGCTTGCGGGTGGGGTGTGCGCATCCGCCCAGGCCCGGCCGCCGCGGGCGGAAGTCGTGTCCTTGGGCGGAGGGCTCCACAAGGTCCGCGTGGAATGGGTGAACATCCTGGCTCTGAAGGGCCCCGAGGGGACCCTCCTCGTGGACACGGGCTTCCCGCAGGCTCAGAAGGCCCTGGAGGAGCAACTGGAACGGATCGGCGCCCGGGAGGCCCGTTACATCGTCAACACCCACTGGCACTTCGACCACACGGCGGGCAACGGGAGTCTGGGGAAAGGGGCGGTCATCCTGGCCCACAGGTCCGTCCTGCCCCTTCTTTCGAGCGGCCAGACCCTTCTGGGGGAGAGCCACGAGGCCCTTCCGCCGGAGGCCAGGCCCCGCCTGACCTTCACGGGGGAGGTGGGGTTGGACCTGAACGGGGAGCGGATCCGCATCGTGCCCCTGACGGGAGGCCACACGGACGGGGATTCGGTGGTCCTCTTCGAACGCGCCAACGTCCTCTTCGTCGGCGACGTCGTGTTCCAGGGGCAATTCCCCTTCGTGGACGTGGACCACGGGGGCTCCGCCCTCAGGCTCCCCGAGGTTCTGGAGAGGGTCCTGGACCTGGCGCCTCCCGGCGCCCGGATCATCCCCGGCCACGGGAAAGATCTCACCGCCGAGGAGGTTCGGGCGTATCGGGCCATGCTGCTTCAAACCATCGACGTCGTGCGCCGGGAGTGGGGCCGGGGCCAGACTCCGGCCCAAATCCAGGAGGCCGACGTCCTCAAGGACTGGGCCGCGTGGGACGGCTCCTTCACGCGGAAGGACTGGATCGACATGGTCTGCCGCTCCCTGGCGGAGGGGCCGATGCCCTGACCGCCCGCCCGACGCCGTCCGCGGCTCGGACCCCGGCGCGCCCGTCCCCCGCTACTTCTTCTCGATCTTGGCGAGCACGACGGCGAGGGTCTCCTCGAGGAGCCGGCGGGCGTCGTTCTCGAGTTCCGTCGCGGCGCGTTTCATTTCTTCGACGAAATCCCCATCGAGGATTCCCGGCAGGTTGATGCGCACGTTGAGGCAGGCCCCGCCGACGCACGCGAAGCCCATCTGGGCGCCCACGCCCGCGTCGGAAACGGAGTTCTTGTTTCCCGACTCGGCGGCGCGCCGGGCCAGGGCCATGGCGCGGAGCCCCAGGCGGGCCGTCTCCAAGGGCACGGCCACGGCCTGCTTGAGGCCCGCCTGCAGGGCGGCCTTTCGGGCGGCCTTCTCGGCCTCGGTGCCCTTGGGGAGGCGGAGCGCGTCCATGTAGGCGTTGAAGGCTCGCGTGTCCTCGTCCACCGCTCGGAGGAGCCGGTCCTTCACCTCCTGGGCCTCCTCGGCGGCGGCCGCCATGTCGTCGAAGGCGGACTCGTACCCGGGCTTTCCCACCGTGAGGTTGGCCACCATGGAGGCCAGCGCCGCCCCCAGCGCGCCCGCCAGGGCCGCCACGGAACCGCCGCCCGGGGCGGGGGAATCGCGGGAGACCTCGTGGACGAAAGCGTCGGTGCGCTTCGCGATGAGGGCGTCCTCGGGGACCGAGGGGTATCCGATGACCTTTTCCTTCACGTCGAAGGGGGCCACGTCCCTCAAACCCAGGCTCTGGACGGCCGTCTCCAGGACGTCGTCCACCGGCACGCCCGCCGAACGGCCCTGGCGCCGAAGGTAGAACTTCCCCGTCTCCATCATGGCGGCCAGCGGGACGAGGCCCACGATTTCCGAGCCCGTCACCACGAGGCCCCTCTCGGCGGCGAGTTCGCGGGCCTTTTCCAGGACGGCGTGGGTGGGAGTCACCTTGTAGTCCGTCAGGTTGATGGAGATCTGGGAGCGCCCGAACTGGGGCACCTCCCAACCGATGGCCTTGCAGGCCTTGAAGATGCCGGGCTTTTTCACGGATTCCCCGGTCAGACGATCGGGGTCCACGTCGTTCAGGCGGTAGAGGGCCCGGCCGTCGTACCCGTGGGCCTTTTCGATGTGGTCGAAGAGGTCGGCGGGCGTCGGGGCGACCTGGTCGCACGAGCCGCAAAAGAACTTCCCGGGCTCGTGCTTGAGGATCTTTCCCATGAAGTAGAAGGGCTTCACGTTGCCCGTCCGCACCGACCGCCCTTTCTCGCGCAGTTCGAAGGCGATGTCGGTGGCGTGGTCCTTGGCGCGCGAATTGAGGTCCACGTTGTAGGCGATGAGAAATTCGCGGGCCCCCAGGACGGTGGCGCCGGCCCGGGCGTTGAAGATGGCGGGGCCGAAATCGGGCGCCCACTCCGGGTCCTTGAGTTTTCGGGCGAGGCCCTCGTATTCGCCCCGGCGGATGTTGGCCAGGTTTCGTCGCTCGGGGCGGGAGGCGGCGTGCTCGTACAGGTATACGGGGATGCGCAATTCCTCCCCAACCCTCCGGCCCACACGGCGGGCCATGTCCGCGCACTCCTCCATCGTGACCTCGTTCACGGGGACGAAGGGGCAGACGTCGGTGGCCCCCATCCGGGGATGGGTGCCGTGGTGCTTCGACATGTCGATGACCTCGGCGGCCTTGGCGATGCCCCGGAAGGCCGCCTCCTCCACGGCGTCGGGGGGGCCGAAAAAGGTCACCACCACGCGGTTCATTTCCGCGCCGCGGTCCACGTCCTTGAGCTGGATGCCCTCTACCGACTCGATGGCGTCGGTGATCTGCCGGATCACCGACTCGTCGCGGCCCTCGGAGAAATTGGGGACGCATTCCACGATCTTCGCCATGGATACCCTCCTGGAGTTCCAAAGAAGCGGTCTGGGGGCGCCGTCGCGCCCCGACGGGCGCTCCTAAGAATTCGCTGGTCCAAGTTCCCTCACCCCCCTCTGAAGGCGCGAGAGGGTTCCGGGTTTTCCCATGGCCCAGAGGACGTCGAAGATCCCCGGGCTCTCGGAGCGCCCCGTGAGAAAAAGCCGCACGGGGTGGATGAGCGCGCCGGCCTTGATCCCGCACGCTTCCGCGTGGCGGCGGAGGACCTCCTCCAGGCGGGCGGGCGTCCAGTCGGCCTCGGGGATCTCCGCCAGGCGCTCCGCCAGGGAGGCCACGGCGGGGAGGGCCGCCGGGTCCTTGAGGGCCTTGGCGCGCCCCTTCTCATCGTAGGGAAAGACCTCGGTGAGAAAGGGCCGCATCCACGCGGCAAGTTCCCTCAGATCGTGGGCCCGGGTCTTCAGGACCGCCACGGCGGGCTCGGGGATCGCCGACGGGGCGAGCCCCTCCGCCGCCAGGAAGGGGGGCAGGAGGGATCCGAGTTCGTCCGTGGGGGTTTCTCCTAGGATCTTGGCGTTGACGAAGCGGAGCTGTTCGCGGTCGAAGACCGAGGGGCTCTTTTTCAGGGAATCCAGGTCGAAGCGGCGGAGGATCTCCTCGACAGGGAGGCACGGCTCTTCCCCGAGGTTGGCCCCCATCTGCGCCAGGTAGTTGAAGAGGGCCAGGGGCAGGATGCCCTCGTCCCGGTAGCTCAGCACCGACACCGTGCCGTGCCGCTTGGAGAGCTTCCGCTTGTCCATGCCGAGGATGAGGGGAAGGTGGCCGAAGACCGGGGGGGCGAGGCCAAGCCCCTTGTAAAGGGCGATCTGCTTGGGCGTGTTGCTGACGTGGTCCTCCCCCCGGATCACGTGGGTGATGCCCATGGCCGCGTCGTCCGAAACGACGGAGAGGTGGTAGGTGGGCGTTCCGTCCGACCGGAGGAGGATGAAGTCCTCGACTTCCCCGGGTTCGAAGCGGATGGGGCCCTTGACCACGTCGTCCCATTGGAGGGGCTCGTCGGGGACCGCGCAACGGACCACGAAGGGCTCGCCCGAGGCGGCGCGGGCGTCGGATTCGGTCCGATCCAGGCCCCTGCAGCGCCGGTCGTACTTCCACTCCTCCGGCTTCCCCGCGGCGCTCCTCCTCTCCGCGAGCGCTTCCTTCGAACAGAAGCACCGGTACGCGCTTCCCGCGTCGAGGAGACGCCGGGCCGTTTCCCGGTACAGGTGACTCCGTTCGGACTGGAGGAAGGGACCTTCGTCCCAGGTGATGCCGAGCCAGGCGAGCCCGTCCAGTATGACCTGGGTCATCTCCGGCGTGGAGCGGGCCTCGTCCGTGTCTTCCACCCTCAGAACGAAACAGCCTTCGTGCCTTCGGGCGAAGAGCCAGTTGATGAGGGCCGTGCGGGCTCCTCCCACGTGCAGGTACCCCGTGGGAGAGGGGGCGAAGCGGACGCGGACGGACATGGGTGCCTCCGGTCGGATGGAAGAGAGGCCCCGGCGGGCCGGGGCCTCCGCCAAGGTAGCACAGGCGGCCCTCGGAGCCAACCGGCGGGCCGGAAGCACGGGGGCGGCTTGGCGTGTTGTAATGGGTTGCGGAGGCCGCATGAGCAGGATCGGTGAATTCGGTGCCGGCAGGGGGTGGGCCGCCGCGGCCCTCCTCCTGTGGGCTTCTTGGCTGGCGGCTCAAGAGCCGATCTCCACGGGGCTGGCCAGGGGAATCGCCCTGTTGGAAGAGGGTCGCTACGAAGAGGCGGCGGGAGTCCTTGGGAAGGCCCATCGCCAGGACCCAGGTAATCTGCGCATCGCCATCGCCCGGACCAAGGCCTTGCTCGAGGCGGCGCGCTGGCCGGAGGCACTCGCCTCGGCGGAGGAGCTCGCGGGCCGATTTCCAGATGACCCGGAAGCGGCTCTCCTCCAGGGCGATTGCCGGCTCTATGCCTTCGATCCCGCAGGGGCGGGGGAGGCCTACCAGCGGGCCTTGGAGGACCGGCGTTGGGGCTCCACGGCCCTGACCAAGGCCGCCACGGTCTTCCAGCTCCGCAGGGACGAGGAGGGCCTCTCCCGTCTCCTCTGGGGGGGCAGGGTGGAGGGAACCCGGGTTTCCCCCAACGTGGAGGCCTCCTCCGCCCGCCTGGATCCCGAGTCCTCCCGCAGGGTGGATCGCCTGCGCGCCCTGTCCGCCCGGCTCCCGGATTCCGAGGAGCTTCAAGACGAACTCCGGTTGCAGGAAGCCCTCGCTTCCCGCGGGGGGACGCTCGTCTCCTTCCCTTCCGAGACGCCCTCCCTCGCGAGGGTCAGGGAGATCTACCGGGAGCCCAGCATTCCCCTCCGCCTCAACGGAACAAGGGACACGTGGATCGCCCTGGACACGGGAAGCGACTCCCTCCTGCTGAACGAAGATCTGATCCGACGGCTCAATCTGCCCGTTCTCTCCGAAACCACCGCCGAGGGATGGGGATATCGGGGGCGCCGACGGACCCACGTCGTGCTCGTGGAGAGCCTGGAGGCGGCGGGCCTGCACATCCAAAGGCTTCCCGCCCTGGTGAACGTCCGGGACAGCGAGTTCTGGAGCAACAAGGCCGGCTACATCGGGCTGGGGCCCTTCCTGGACGGGGTGGTTCTCTACGACCGGCGGAAGGGCCGTTTCGGTTTGTGGCCCTCGGGCACAAAGCCCCAAACCCTTCTCGGGGAGCGCGGGTTCCCTCTCCCGGTCCTGTGGCACCGGGGCGTGCCCATCGTGCCGGTCCTCCTCCAGGGGCGAGGTCCCTTTCCCTTCCTTCTCGACACCGGGGCCCCCTACACCCTTCTGAGCTCTCTGTACGCTCCCCGAGTTGGGATCCGGGTGAACTCGGGCAAGTATGGGAAGCTCTATGGGCTGGGACAGTCGGGAGCTTTCACGTCAGGAGTCGCCGAACAGGTGAGGATTTCGATGGGGCCGAAGAGCTACGATCGGCGAATCATCTTCGTGACGGACGTGCCCCAGCGGTTCCCGGTGCCTCTGTACGGCATCCTCGGCAGGGACATCCTGAACGACTACCGGATGGTCTTCGACGGACCGGGTGGGCAGGTCGTCCTTCAGGCCTACGACGGGGATTGAGGCGGTCCGGCGAACCTCGAGAGGAACGGAGGCGGGGGATGGACCGGAGCCGTCGCGTGGACGCCTCCCCCCGTTCGCGCGTTTCCCGACGTGCGACCCAAAAAAAGGCGCTCCCCGGGAGGGGGGTCCCGGGGAGCAGTACAAGAGGAGGGGGATCCTCATGGGAAACCGATCATTCGCCCCGTTTCCACCCTGGAGGGGGGCTCCCCGGCCTTTCGGCCGGGGAGCTTTGAGAGGAGGGGGGATCCTCTTGGGAAAGCGTCTCGTTCGCCTTTCGGCCTCCTTGCCGTTTCAACGGCTTGGGACTACTCCTAACAAAGCAAGGGGTGTGCCAATTCCCCGCGAAATGGTCAGGCTTCGAAGGAGTGACCGCACCCGCAGGAAGTCTGGGCGTTGGGATTCTGGAAGACGAAGCCCGAACCCCGCAGGTCGTTGACGTAGTCCACCACGGTGCCCTTCAAATAGATCAGGGAGGTCTTGTCCACAAAGACGGAGAGCCCCCCGAAGTCGTACACCTCGTCGTTTTCGGAGGCCTTCTCGGCCAGGGAGAGGTCGTACTGGAATCCGCTGCACCCGCCGCCCACGACGGCGATGCGAAGTCCCGATACCTCGCGGCCCTCCGCCTTCCTGAAGCTCTTCACGGCCTCCACGGCCTGTTCGGTCAGTTCGATCATCGCTTCCTCCTCAGAGGCCCAGCCGTGGGCCAACCGAGTCCGGGAGAGCAACCCCGGTGCCACGGCCGGAGCGCCCGTTCTTCTTCCGGGAAAGGAACCCTCCGGATGGGCCCTCGAACCCCGCGGGACGGGCGTTTCACCAGGGGGAAAGATGGAAGGGCCGCCGAGTCCTCCCTGTTTCACCGCGAAATCTGTTGTTGCATAGGTGCAACAAAGATGGGCAAGTCCCCACGTGGCGTCCGGAGGCCCCCCCGTGCTAGAAAGACTGAGCTTCGAGGGAGGCGGAATGACCAAGAAGTTCAACCCCGCCGAGGTAGGGCGCCTGGAAAGCCCGGAGAGGCGCCGGGCCATGCCGCCGGCCGGAATCCTGCGGAAGATCGGCCTGAAAAGGGGAATGACCTTCGCGGACGTGGGAGCGGGCACGGGTTTCTTCAGCCTCCCCGCGTCCCGGATCGTCGGTCCGTCGGGCCGCGTGGTGGCCCTGGACGTCTCAAAGGAGATGCTCGAGCACCTGATCGCCAAGGGCCCCCCAGGCTGGGTGGAGACGAAAATCTGCGGAGAGGCCAGCCTTCCTCTTGCCGACGGGGCGGCCGACCTCGTCCTGGCTTGCTTCGTCCTCCACGAAGCGCAGGACCCGGTCGCGTTTCTCCGCGAGCTCGGCCGGGTGGCCAAGCCCCGGTCCCCCGTCGTCGTCATGGAGTGGTCCAAGATCCGGCAGAAGGAAGGCCCCCCCTTCGAGCACCGCCTGCACCACCACGACGTGGAGGCCTTGATCCTCCAGGCCGGACTCTGCTTCCGGGGGATGGAGTTCTACAACCCGAGCCAGTATTTCGCCTTCGCCTTCCGGAAGGAACCGGCGTGACGGGCCCGCTCGAAGCCCTGGCCCGGGACCCGAGGGTCCGGGTGCGCCGCGGGGGGCCTCCGGATCCCGAGGGCACCTGCGTCGTGCACTGGATGCAGAGGGCCCAGCGGGGGGTGGACAACCCGGCCCTCGACGTGGCCGTCCGCGCCGCCGACCTCCTCGGGCTTCCGGTGGTCACCTTCTTTGCGCCCGTGCCCTTCTATCCCCACGCCAATGGGCGCCACTACGCCTTCCTGGCCCAGGGAGTTGGGGACGTGGCGGAGGCCCTTCGGGCGCGGGGGGTGGGGTTCGTATTCCGACCCTATCCGGACCACCGGCTGGCGGCCTTCTGCGAGGAGGTCCGGCCGGCCCTCGTGGTGGGCGACGAGAACCCGCTCCGGGAGCCCGAGCGGTGGCGCCGCCGGGCCGCGGAGGTTCTCCGGGTCCCCCTTTGGACCGTGGATGCCGATGTCATCGTCCCCTCGGCGCTTCTCGAGAAGGAGCAATACGCGGCGCGCACCCTGAGGCCGAGAATCCAGAGACTCCTTCCCGCCTTTCTCGAACCGGTCGAGGATCCGCGGCCGAGAGTCCGCTGGGAGCCCCGGTCCGGGCTCTTCTCGCGACCGCACGAGGACCCGTGGCTCGAGGGCTTCCCCATGGACCGCTCGGCGGCCCCCGTTTCCGGCCTCGTCGGTGGGACCTCCCGGGGGATGGCCCTCCTCGACGCCTTCGTCCGAGAGCGCCTGGCGGGCTACGGCTCGGGGCGGAACGACCCGTCGCGCCGGGCCACGAGCCGCTTGTCCCCCTACCTGCACTTCGGCCACATCGGCCCCCGCACGGTGGCCCTCGCGGTGCGGGAGGCGGCCGCACCCGCTCAGGACCGGGAGGCCTTCCTGGAGCAGCTCATCGTGCGCCGGGAGCTGGCCGTGAACTTCGCGGCCTTCAACCCCCGCTGCGACCAACTCTCCGGTTGCGAGCCCTGGGCCCTCAAGACCCTCACCGCCCACGCCGGAGACCCCCGCACGCATCTCTACGGATCCGACCGGCTGGAAGGGGCCGACACCCACGACCGCCTCTGGAACGCCGCCCAGACCCAGATGGTCCGGACCGGCTGGATGCACGGCTACCTCCGCATGTACTGGGCCAAGAAGATCCTCGAGTGGACGGCCTCGCCCGCGGAGGCCTTCGAGATCGCCGTCCGCCTCAACGACCGGTACCAGCTCGATGGCCGGGATCCCAACGGGTACGCGGGCGTGGCCTGGGCCGTGGGCGGCAAGCACGACCGCCCGTGGCCTCCGAACAAGCCCGTGCTGGGCCTGATCCGCCCCATGTCGGAGGGGGGCTGCCGCCGCAAGTTCGACGTGGAGGCCTACATCCGGGGCGTCGAGGAGGGACGGCTGTGAGGAGGGATACGGCGAAACGCCAGGGATTGTAATCCGTCCCGTCGGGGCGGGTCCCTTCTCAGATAAACGGAAAAGCGGCGACGGTGGCGGGGTATTCGCCCGCCGGACCGGCCACGAGGATCCGGGCATCTTCCTCGGCGCCCAGGGCGGGATGGAGGTAGGCGAAGGCGCAGGTCTTGCCGACCAGGGGAGAGAATCGCGCCGAAGTGAGCGGGGCCGCGTCGCGCCCTTTGACCCTCACGGTGTCGCCCGGTTCCACGGGACCGTCCACGAGAAGCCCGGTTCGGACCCGCTTGAGGCTCCCGTACGTCCGGACCCGTGCGACGATCTCCTGCCCCAAATAGCACCCCTTGTCCCACGAAACGTGGCCGGGAAGGCGGGCCTCGGGGAAGAGGGTCTCCTCCGTGAGGTCCGCCCCGAACCTCGGCAGGCCCGCTTCGGTGCGTGCCGTCTCCAACAGGTCCCATCCCGCGGGCAGGGCCCCCGCCGCGGCGAGCGCGCGCCAGAGGTCGCCGGCGTGGGTCCGGGGACAGAGGAGGTCCAGTCCGGGCCGGCCCGTTCGGGGAACGCGGAGGATCCGGACGGGCGCTCCTCCGAAGGAGGCCGTGGTGTGGCCGCAGGGGGAAAGCCCCGCGCCGTCCGTACCCAGAACGGCCCCCACGGTCTCGCCGGCCAGCGGTCCCTGGACGGAAAGGAGGGAGGAGCCCTCGGTCCAGTCCGAGACCGCCACGCGGGAGGAAAGCCGGTATTTCAGGAGCCTCTCCACCAGGAAGGAACCCAGGCCGGGCTCCCCTTCGAGCAGGAGCGAATCCTCCGTCGCGAAAACGCGGACCTCGGCCAGGATGTGGGAGCGCCGGTCGAGGAAGCAGGCATGGGCGCCCGTGCCGGGCAAGAGGTCATCCACCCGCTGGGTGACGAGACCGTTGAGGAAGCGGCCCCGGTCCTCCCCCGAGAGGGTCACCCGGGTGTGGTCCGAGAGATCCAGCAAAACGGCGGACCGCTCGAGGGCCTCGTATTCCTGGTCGAAGGGGCCGTAGGCCGTGAGCCGCTCGCGGCCGTAGCGGGCCCGGAAGTTCGCTCCGCGCGCCTCGTGAAATCCCCGGTCCAGTGCGTCCATGGCTCCGCGCTCCTTCCCCTATCCGCCCTTCCCGGGCGGCGGGAGAGGATGAAACAGCTCGGAACGCGGATGCCTTCCCGGAGCGGTCAGGACTCCTGTGCGTCCACGGTCTCCAGGATGCGGATGTTCCTCCGGGCGAGTTCCCTCAGAAACTCCTCGTAGACGGGGCCGGCGATGGCGTCTTCGGGGGCCACGAGGCCGCGCTCCTTGATGAGCCCCTTCCCGATGAAGACGGCGGAAATCGCCGCCGGAAATCCCGTGACGCGGCCCATGCCCGAGATGCCGCTCACCGGGTCAGGCCCTTCCCACATGTGGTAGGTGATCCGGACGGGCTTTCCCCCCCGGATGCCCGTCACCGTGTTGTACATGACGCAGACGTCGCCTTCCCCGGGACGCGGCTTCAACCGGGGTTCGATGCAGGCCAGGAGAACCTCCCTCGGAACCACCCGGGCGCCGTTCACCTCCACCGGTTCGAGGTCCAGAAGTCCGCACTCCTTCAGCGTTTCCACGCCGCCCCAGTGGCCCGGCCAGCGGACCGTCTTCTCGGAGAATTCCCTGAGGCCCGGCCGGGTGTAGATGAAGCTCGGCATGCCCGGCGTGACGGCGCACTCGAGGACCTCGTCCACCCCGAAGCGGTCGAAGCGGAAAGTCTCCCGGTCCGTGGCCGCGTCCACCTCCACCTGCTTCCCTCCCTTGAGGACGAAGAGCTTCACGTTGTACTCGCGCAAAACGTGGGAAAACGCCCAGGTGATCATGTACCGCAGGGGGTGGTTGGCCGCCGCCTCCTTGGAGGGGATGCCTCCCACACGGGCGATGCAGGTGTGGGCCTCGTCGAGTTTCCGGATGGCCTCCCCGCAGGTGAGGTTCGAGAGCCCCGGGGCGAAGCCGATGCCGTCGAGAAAGGTCACCCCGTTTCGAAGGGCCGTCTCGTGGAGGTAGTCCCCGTAGGCGTAGAGGTCCATCCCCTCGGGCAGGCGCAGACCCTCGGTCTCGTACAGATCGGGGCGGAGGTGGTACTCCTCCAGCATGTCCACGTGGTGGACCCCCGCCTCCAGGACCGCCTGGGCCAGGGCGTAGGAGGTGTGGCGGTCGGGGAGGGTGGACACCACCACGTCGTAGCGGACCGCGAGCCGCTTCACCGCGTCGGCCTCGGCCACGTCCAGAGCGTGCATGGCCACCTTCGGGCTGTCGAGCCACCTGCGCGCCGCGTCCAGGGCGTCCAGACGCCGGGCGGCCAGCCCCACCTGCTCCACCGAATCTTCGCGGACGAGGTCGTAGGCCACCGCCCGCCCCATCTTCCCGTTCCCGCCGAACACGAGGATCTTCATGGGGCACCGCCTTTCTTCGGGTTCCTGGTTGCCCGCATTCTCTTCCCGTGGAGACGTTGGGGTCAAGGGAGAGGGAAGCCGGGAAACAGAGAAGCAGGGAAGCCTGAACGGAAAGGGGGGCGGTTCGAGAGGCGAGACGTGGCCGGGGGACCGGGACGCCGCGCCCGCCCCCCCTCGGGCCGGAGTCCACTCCACCCCGGTCTCCCTGCGTCTCTCCCACCCTGTCTTTGGGCTCCCGCTTCCTCGCTCCCCTTTCAAAATCAGGCGGTTTCGGGTAGGATGCGGCTTTCCGGCAAGGGACGCCGGGACACTTCGAGGAAGGACTCCCCATGGCCAAGCGCGACGAGAAGGCGATCACGCCCCGCGGCGAAGACTACAGCCAGTGGTACCAGGACATCGTCCTGAAGGCCGAGCTGGCGGACTACTCCCCCGTGAAGGGGTGCATGGTCATCCGCCCCACGGGCTACGCCCTTTGGGAAGCCACCCAGCGGGCCCTGGACGGGATGTTCAAGGAGACGGGCCACGTCAACGCCTACTTCCCCCTCTTCATCCCCATGTCCTTCCTGTCGAAGGAGGCCGAGCACGTGGAGGGCTTCGCCAAGGAGTGCGCCGTGGTGACCCACCACCGCCTCGGCGCCAAGGAGGGCGGGGGCGTGGAGCCCTCTCCCGACAGCGTCCTCGAAGAGCCCCTCATCGTGCGGCCCACCTCCGAGACCATCATGTACGCCATGTACGCCAAGTGGATCCGCAGTTACCGCGACCTGCCGCTCCTTTTGAACCAGTGGGCCAACGTGGTCCGGTGGGAGATGCGCACTCGCCTCTTCCTGCGGACGACCGAGTTCCTTTGGCAGGAGGGTCACACGGCCCACGCCACCCACGAAGAGGCGTGGGAGGAGGTGGTGCGCATCCTCGACATTTACGCCCGCTTCGCGGAGGAGTGGATGGCCGTGCCCGTGATCAAGGGCGTCAAGAGCGAGTCGGAGAAGTTCGCGGGGGCCCTCCAGACGACCTGCATCGAGGCCATGATGCAGGACGGGAAGGCCCTCCAGGCGGGGACGAGCCACGACCTGGGCCAGAACTTCGCCCGGGCCTTCGACGTGAAGTTCCAGGACGAGAAGGGCGAGTGGCAGCACTGCTGGCAGACGTCGTGGGGCGTCTCCACGCGTCTCATCGGAGCGCTCATCATGGCCCACAGCGACGACCAGGGCCTCGTGCTCCCGCCCCGCCTCGCCTCCACGCAGGTGGTCATCGTCCCCATCTACAAGGACGACGCGGGCCGGGCGCGCGTGCTCGAAGCCGCGGGAGCCCTGAAGTCCCGCCTCAAGGAGGCGGGCTTCGGCGCGGTCCTCGACGAGCGGGACACGGTGAGCCCGGGCTTCAAGTTCAACGAGTGGGAGATGAAGGGCGTCCCCGTCCGGCTGGAGATCGGCCCGAGGGACGTGGACCAGGGCGCGTGCGTGGCCGTGCCGCGGGTCCCCACGCGGGACCTGCGCGACGGGGAGAAGCGCCAGAAGGAGACGGTCCCGCTGGAGCGCGCGCCGGAGGTCCTCCGGGGCCTCCTCGACGACATCCAGAAGGCCCTCTTCGCGAGGGCCCTGGCCTTCCGCGAGGAGCGGACCCGGCCCGTGGACGACTACGCCGACTTTAGGGAGCGCATCGAGGGCGGCGGCTTCTTCCTGGGACACTGGTGCGGCTCGGGCGACTGCGAGGCCCGCGTGAAGGACGAGACCAAGGCCACGCTCCGGTGCATCCCCTTCGGCGCTCCGGCCGAGGCGGGGAAGTGCCTGGTCTGCGGCGGCGAAAGCCCGCGGCGCGTCATCTGGGCGCGGGCGTACTGATCGAAAGGTGGGAGGCCTCTCCAAGGCCGAGCGGAACGTCCTGCGGCGAATGCCTTTTCAAGGGACGGAGTCGCGCTCTGGAGAGCGCTCCTTCGCGGAGTCCGTCATGAGCCCGTCCCCCGACAAGCCCCCCCGCCTCCGACTCCAGAAAGGCCGCCTGAAGCGGGTCCTCTCGGGCCACCCGTGGGTTTTCTCCAACGAACTCCAGGAGGTTCCGCCCCTGGAGCCCGGCTCCCTCGTCCACGTGGACGGGCCGGGCGGCGAGCCCCTCGGCGTCGGGGCCTACAACCCTCGCACCCTCATCGCCGTGCGCTGGCTCGCACGGGGGGCGGACGCCCTTCCCGGCGACTGGCTCGAAGCGAGGCTGGCCGCCGCGGCGGCCCGGCGGGACGCGGTCTATCCCGGGGAGGCCTGCGCGCGCCTCGTCTTCGGAGAGGCCGACGAGCTCCCCGGCCTGATCGTGGACCGGTACGGGGATACCCTGGCGGTCCAGGTCCTCACGGCCGGCATGGAGGCCCTTTCGGACCGCCTCGGTGCGGCCCTTCGGTCGCTCCTGAACCCGCGGCGGATCGTCTGGAAAAACGACGCGCCCTCCCGCGAACTGGAGGGCCTGCGCCGTGAGGTGCGGTGGGAGCCCGAGGGCGAGGCGCCGGAGGTGTCCGCCGAGTACCTGGGCCTGCGCTTCGAGCTCGACCTCGGCGCCAGCCAGAAGACCGGCCTCTTCCTCGACCAGCGCGAGAACGTGCGGGCCTTCCTGAAGCGCCTCCCTCCCGGAGCCGACGTGCTCGACGTTTTCTGCTACCGAGGCGCCTGGGGCATGGCGGCCCTTCGCGACGGGGCCGCCTCCGCCGCCTTCGTGGAAGCCTCCCTCTCGGCCTGCCAGGCGGTGGAAAAGGACCTGAGCCGAAACGGCCTGCCCGAGTGCGAAGTCCACAACGGAGACGCCTTCGATGTCCTGCCCGCCCTGAGGCGGGCGGGGCGTTCCTTCGACGCCGTGGTCTGCGACCCCCCCGCCTTCGCCAAGTCCAAGAAGCACCTGACCGAGGCCGAAAAGGCCTACCGCCGCCTCAACGAACTCGCCTTCTCCCTCGTCCGCCCGGGCGGCCTCCTCGTCACCTGCTCCTGCTCCTACCACGTGGACCGCGAGACCTTCCGGACCCTCGTGGCCGAAGCCGCGGCGCGCTCCCGGCGCAGGGCCCACCTGATCGAAGCCCGGGGGCAGGCGCCCGACCACCCCGTCCTCCTCGGCTTCCCCGAGGGCGACTACCTCAAGGCCCTCTTCGTGAGAGTGTTGTAAAAGGGTTCGTCTCGAGAATCTGTGCCACGCCGATATTGGATTCACTTTCGCAGCGAAGCGGAGAAAGCGTCGTCCCGGCGCCGGTGGGCCGGAGCCCCAGCCAGGAAGCCGAGGCGGCCGCGACGCAGGCGTACCGGGATGTGCGTAAGGAGCGAGACGCCGAAGACTGACGACGCAATCGGTCCGACGCGGCCTGCCCCACCCTTCGAGACGCACAGATTCGCAAGGGGAGCCTTGAAAAGGCCTGAAGTCGAAGCTCCTCCCTCGGTTCGCGGGGCCTTTCGGACGGGATCTCATGGAGGGCGGCACTCGGCGCTTTCGCCCGCGCTCCTCTGCTACAATCCCACCGGGGAGGTCTTTTCCGAATGGCCAACGAGACGACGAAGGTCATCTACTCCATGGTGGGCGTGGGCAAGCTCCACGGCCCCAAGCAGGTCCTGAAGGACATCTACCTGGGCTACTACTACGGGGCCAAGATCGGCGTCATCGGCCTCAACGGCTCGGGCAAGTCCTCCCTGCTGCGAATCATGGCGGGCCTGGACACGGAAATCCTGGGCGAGGTCCACTGCTCCCCCGGCTACAGCGTGGGCTTCCTGCCGCAGGAGCCGAAGCTCGATCCCGACAAGACGGTCCTCGACGTGGTGAAGGAGGGCGCCGCGGAGACGGTGGCCCTCCTCAAGCGCTACGACGAGATCAACGAGGGCTTCGCGGACCCCGACGCGGACATGGACCGGCTCATCGCCGAGCAGGGGGAGGTCCAGGAGAAGCTGGACGCCCTCGGCGCCTGGGACCTGGACGCCCGCCTGGAACTGGCCATGGACGCCCTCCGCTGCCCCCCCGGCGACACCCCCATCGGCGTCCTCTCCGGCGGAGAACTGCGGCGCGTCGCCCTCTGCCGCCTCCTCCTCCAGAAGCCCGACATCCTCCTTCTGGACGAGCCCACCAACCACCTCGACGCGGAGACCGTGGCGTGGCTCGAACGCCACCTCCAGAACTACGAGGGGACCGTCATCGCCGTCACCCACGACCGCTACTTCCTGGACAACGTGGCGGGCTGGATCCTCGAGCTGGACCGGGGCCAGGGCATCCCGTGGAAGGGCAACTACACCTCCTGGCTCGAACAGAAGCAGGAGCGCCTGCGGCAGGAGCAGAAGCAGGAGAGCGACCGGCAGAAGACCCTCCAGCGCGAGCTGGAGTGGGTGCGCATGGCCCCCAAGGCCCGCCACGCCAAGGGCCGGGCCCGCCTGAACTCCTACGAACAGCTCCTCTCCGCCGAGCCCGAAACCACCTCGCGGGAGCTGGAGATCTACATCCCGCCGGGCCCGCGCCTGGGCGACGTGGTGGTGGAGTTCGAGAAGGTCTCCAAGGGCTACGGGGACCGCCTGCTCGTGGAGGACCTCTCCTTCCGGCTTCCCAAGGCGGGCATCGTGGGGGTGGTGGGCCCCAACGGGGCGGGCAAGACGACCCTGCTGAAGCTCATCACGGGCGCCGAGCGGCCCGATTCGGGGACGGTCCGGGTGGGCGAGACGGTGAAGCTGGCCCACGTGGACCAGTCTCGCTCGAGCCTCAGGGACGACCAGACTGTGGTGGAGGCCATCGCGGACGGCTACGACACCGTCCAGCTCGGCAAGGTCCAGATGAACGCGCGGGCCTACTGCGGGCGCTTCAACTTCACCGGGGCAGACCAGCAGAAGCCCGTGGCCGTCCTCTCCGGAGGCGAGCGCAACCGCCTCCACCTGGCCCGAATGCTCCGCTCCGGCGCCAACCTCCTGCTCCTCGACGAGCCCACCAACGACCTCGACGTGAACACGCTCCGGGCCCTGGAAGAGGCCGTGGAGCGCTTCGCCGGGTGCGCCGTCGTGGTGAGCCACGACCGGTGGTTCCTGGACCGGGTGGCGACCCACATCCTCGCTTTCGAGGGGGAGAGCCGGGCCGTCTTCGTGGAAGGGAACTACCGCGACTACGAGGAGGACCGGAAGAAGCGCCTCGGGGCCGCCGCCGAGCGGCCCCACCGCATCACCTACCGGAAGCTCACGCGCTGAGGGAGCCTGTTACGGGCAGGCGGCCGGAGAGGCCGCCACCTCCGCGTCTCGCGGCGCGTCCTGGCCTGGACAGCCCGAGTCGTAGGTTCCGCCGGGCGTCCCTCGCACGAGGTAGTAGAACCCCCCTCCGACCTCCGGGGTCTCGCCGTCGGCGGCCTCCGCGTTGGGCGAGTCGTTCTCCAGGCAGGCCAGGAGGCTCGACCCGAAGTCCCCTCCCGAGGAGAGGAGAAGGCCCAGGTCGCCCTTCACCACGTCGTAGGCGGAGACGCCCGGGGCCCGGTCCCAGGACAAGGCCCCTCCCTGGGCCAGTCTCAATCGGGCCACCACGGCGACGGCGGGAGGGAACTCGTAGGCCCCGATGTCCGGGGCGCAGTCGAAGGGCCGGGGAGATTCTTGCCCGGGCACCGAGACGGCGTGCAGGGGCGGATGGAAGGGGACCGGGTGCTCGGGGTCGGGAAAGGGGAAACCGGGCGGGCCGGAGAGGTCCGTGGCGGCGGCGTTCCGAAGGGGGCTTCCAAGGAGGGGGCGGGGGTCGGAGGCGCCGAGGTCCGTCAGGCCGGGGTCCGTTCCGTAGAGCGTCCCCGTCCACTGGGCCGGTACGTTCGTGGAGCCCGTACGCACCCAGTTGCTGCGTCCGGCGATCTGCTCCCCGTCGGTCCACTCGGCTTCGGCCGTGCGGAGGAGGTTCGGCGCGCCGCCGTCCGCGCGGCAGAAGACGTTGTCGTGCATCTCCACGCTCTGGATCCCGTCGAAGATCCGGAAAACCGCGCTCGTGCCCGCCACCACGGTGTTGTGTACGAAGCGGTAGCGCCCGTTGCTCTGGCCCGTGCCGTCCCCCCCGAAGCGGACCACGAAAAAGGTGTTCCTCTTCCACAGCACGTTCCCGACGACGTCCGAATCCTCGCGAACCAGGCCCTCGCTCCATCCGTCAGGCGCCCCGTAGGGGTCGGGGCCGATGAGTTCCAGCTCGTGGTAGTAGGCCCCCTCGATCCAGTTGGAGACGATCTCGTTCCGCTCGGCCCGGCTCTTCACGTTGTTGCCGCCGGTCCCGTCGTGGACGTAGCAGTGGGCCATGCGGAAAACGCTTCCCGGATGGTGGACCTCGTCGGTGGCCACGTAGATCTGGTGCTGGCTCGTGCCGTTTCCGCAGTGGTCCACCTCCACGTGCTCGAGGGTCAGGGACCCCGATCCCTGGTCGGCGCCCAGGATGCCGTGGGCCGGGCAATGGTGGACGCGCACGTCGCGCACGGTGAGGTCGTGGGCCTGGTGGTAGAGGCCCCGGAAGGAGCCCCCCGTCACATCGAATCCTTCAAAGACGTAGTGGTTCGCCCCCGCTTCGGGGGTGTCGGGATCGGGCGTCGCGAAGGTGACGGTGTTCGTGCTTCCCGACAGGACGGGCCGGTTCCCGGCCACCCGGATCCCCCGGATCACGATCTTCGCCTCGGGGGAGCCGGGCCGCTCGAAGACCACGCCTCCCGGGTAGGTGGCGTTTCCGTCCACCTCCACCACGTCGCCCGGATTCAGGAAATCCGCCACCGCCTGGAGGTTCGGGTAAGGGCGGCCGGGGCCCACGAGGTAGGTGGCGGCGGGAAGGGGCCATGCCCAGAGGAGCGCCAGGAACCAGGCAACGAGCCGGAGCCTCCCGTCCCCTCCCATGGGCGCCTCCCTCCTGGATCAATCTCGTCCCGGTCCGTGGGCCCTTCAATGGGTCCGGGCGCTTGCTCCCAAGCGGCCGAGGGGGGAAGGACAGGGGGCGGAACGGGGGCGAAACGCCCGCCCGCTCTCGCCTCGCGCGGCCTCCATCGAAGCGAAAAGGGGAGCCCGGCCCGCGGGGCTCCCCTTTCGAGGAATGCGAGGTTTTGTGACGCATGTCTCAAACGGCGGGGAGGAAAACCTGGTCCACCACGTGGAGGGTCCCGTTGGCGGCTTTGACGTCGGCGCGGACGAGCCGGGCGCCGTCCACTTTCAACGCTCGGCCCGTGACGGCCACGGTGTGTTCGGAGCCCCGCACGTCCCTCACCTCGTCGAGGAGGGCCAGGGTGCGCGAAGTCACGGCGCCGGAGACCACGTGGTTCAGAACGAAGGCGCGGAGTTTTTCTCGGTCGGCGAAGAGGGCCTCCACCTGCTCCTTGGGGAGCTTGGCGAAGGCCGCGTCGCTCGGGGCGAAGAGGGTGAGGGGGCCGCGGGTGTTGAGGGCTTCCTCGAGCCCGCTGGCCTGGATGGCGGCGGACATGATCTTGAGGTCCGCGGCCTTCTCGGCCTGGGCGGCGATGGCGGCCGCCGGTACGACGATGGGCCGGAGGGGAAGGTCGATCCGGGGCAGGTTCCGATCGCTGTCCGCCGTGGGATAGCGCGCGCCGACGGGAACAAGGACCAACGCGAGGAGCGCCAGACCTGCCGCGACGGTGAGGGTTCTCTTCTTCATGGCATCCTCCTCGGGTACGAGTTCCGGAGGGCCCCCCGGCGGGCCTCCACGAGGGCCCCACCGGCCAGTACGCCTGAGTGCTGATGGGTGAAACGCAGGGCGCGCGAAAAAGTTTCCAAGGGCGCCAACGTGGAGAATTTTCTACGGCGGGGGAAGGCCCGGGCGAGACAGGGAGACGGGGGGAAAGGCGGAAGGCAAGAGGGGCATTTGGGATTTCGGATTTGGGATTTGGAATTTGAAAAACTAGGGACAGCCACCTATTTTCCCAGTTCCAAGAACGCAAGGCGGAAGGGGCATTTGGGATTTCGGATTTGGGATTTGGAATTTGGGAAACAGGCGAAAAGCAAAGAGCGAAAAAGCAAGAGGCAAGAGGCAAACCCATAAAGAGGGGGGTCTGCGAAGCGGCCGATGCTCGCATCGGCCGAGGGGATGGTCCTTGCAGGCAAGGACCGCTAGGGGGAGGATGGCCTTCGAAGGCGGGCGGCCACAGAGGGCCGCCCCTGCGAGAGATCGGCGTCGGGCGACGCCTCCCGCAGAACAGGATCCGCAGCCCGCCCGGAGAGTGATTCAGAGATCGCGGCCAGGGAGGCCGCCTGCCAGCCGCGGGGTCGTGGGGAGACCGGCGCTAGCCGCCCCAGGTCCAGAGGAGGGAAGTCTCTCCGCCGTCGGGGTTGAGGAAACGGAACAGGACGGCCACCCCGCGGGGGACCTGGTCCTTGAGCCCCGCGCCCTTGAGGACGAGGCGGTCCTCGCCCTTGTAGGTCACCCCTCCCCACTCGGTCCCCCCGAGGAAGACCCGAACCCCCTGCTGAAAGCCCGCCCCCCGCACCACGATGCGGAAGGGGCCGGACTTCTTCGAGAGCGAATCCACCCGCGGCGGCTCGGCCTGAGTCACCGTCACAACGGCCGTTCGGCTGTCGGCGTGGCCCAGGCCGTTCGTGACGCGCACCCAGTAGGAGGCGTCGGCGGAGAGCGGGGGCGTCGTGAAGGAGGGGGACTGTCCGCCCTGCGCGGGCGATCCCGTATCCCCCGAGACGCCCTCGTACCACTGGTACTCGAGAGTCGCCTGTCCCGAGGCGGCCACGAACAGGGAGGCCGTCTCGCCGGGGGCGATGCGGGCGTCGGCGGGCTGGAGGGTGATGCGGGGCGCGCCGGGCGCGGGCTCCCACCCCGCCAGCCGCGCCAGGAGCCACCAGAAGGCGGCTCCCTTTCGCACGCAGTTCAGGCGCTCCGAGTGGGCGCAATCGCCGCAGAAACCGCAAGCCTGGGCCAGGTCCGAACTGGGGTTCGCCGCCGTCCACTCCTGGGCCCAGTTGGCGTCCCCCCAGGGGTTCCCGTCGCCGTCCGAATCGTACTCGCACCCGTCGGTGCCGTAGAGGGAGAGGTAATCCGTCGCCCCGTCGGGGTCGTAGCTCTCGATGTCGGCGAAGTCGAAGAGAACCTTGCCGCGGGTCTGGCACCAGGCGCGGATCTGTTCGTTTCGCGCGTGGAGGTTGCCCTCCGAACCCGTGCCGTCGAGGTGTCCCGTCATGTACACGAAGCGCACGGCGGGGTGGGCGGCCTCCAGCGCATCCATGGCGTCCAGGTAGGCCTGGATGCCCTCCGTCGTGTTGTCGCTCACTCCCCCGCACCAGGACCAGACCACCACGTTGCGGTCGTTGCCGGGCAGGGCCAGCATGGCCTCTGTAGCGTCGCGCCAGGTCAAGTCGCCGTTGTGGCCGAGGTCCTCGGCGCCCCCCGCGTTGCCCCAGGAGTCATTCAGGAACACGCCCGGCTCCAGCCCCCAGCCCGTGGACTCGAAGTCCCAACGCGGGTCTCCCGAGGCCCTCAGAGCCTCCATGCCCGTCACCAACTGGCTCCCGTGGGAGGTGTGGCCGTACCCGATGCGCAGGCTCTGGCGGGCCTGGTTCAGGGCCTCCGCGGGCACCGCCGAGAGGTCCGCGCACGTGTGGTCGGCCACGATGGCCTGGGCCCCCGCCGCCAGCGACGCGAGGCAGAAAAGCGTGACGATCAGCCGCTTGCCCATGATCCACCCCTCCCCTCGAATCGTGCCGCGGACAAAAGATGGTCCCTTTCGAAGCGGGAGGCAAGAAAGGATGAAAAACTAGGGACAGCCACCTATTTTCCCAGTCTTAAAAACGCGAGGCGAAAGGGGCGTTTGGAATTTCGGATTTGGGATTTGGAATTTGGGATATAGGCGAAAAGCAAAGAGCGAAATAGCAAGAGGCAAGAGGCAAACCCACAAAGAGGGGGGTCTGCCCAGCGGCCGGGGCTCTCATCGGCCGAGGGGATGGTCCTTGCAGGCAAGGACCGCTGCGGGGAGGATGGCCTTCGAAGGCGGGCGGCCACGGCGGGCCGCCCCTACGAGAGACCGGCGTTCAGCGACGCCTCCCGCGGAACAAGACCCGCGGGGCGGGCCGCTCGAGGACGACGACGGCGCACGGCGGCGGCCCCGGGTGCTCCTGGCGGCTCACAATCTCGAAATCCGCGGGGATGGGGGGAAAAACGGCGTCCCCACCGAAGCGCCCCGGCACCTCGGTGAGGACGAGGCGGGCCGCAAGGGGCAGGGTCTGGGCGAAGAGGTCCGCTCCGCCGATGACGAACACGTCGCCCTCCTGCTCGGCGTAAGGCCCCAGGGCCTCCTCCAGGGAATGCGCGAGGCGGGCGCCTCGGGGCGCGAAGGACGAATCGCGGCTCAAGACCACGTTCTCGCGCCCCGGGAGGGGCTTTGCGGGAAGGGACTCCCAGGTCTTGCGGCCCATGAGAACGGGGCGGCCCCAGGTGAGATCCCGGAAGCGAGCCTGGTCGCCGGGGATGTGCCAGGGGATCCGGCCGCCGGAGCCGAGGGTCCGGTCCTGAGCCACCGCCGCCACGAGCGTCAGCCTCACGGCGGGGGCCTCATTCGAGGGCGTTCCGGAAGGCCCGTAGTTCGTCCACCTCGACGCGCAGGGCGCGGACCTCCTCCCGGAGGCTCCGCGCCTCCTCCTCCAGGGAGGCCAGGCGCTCGAGAACGCTGGGGGCGGGAGGAAGGAGCGGGGCCGCCCCGTCCTCCACCCGGGAGACTTCCGCCGTATCCGGCATCCCCGCGAGGGTGTGGGCCCACCGTGCTTCCTTGCGGCCGGGCTGGCGGGGGAGCCGGACGCAGAGGGGGCCCTCCTCGAGCCGGGAGAGGCCCTCCAGGGTGGATTCGACCTCCGCCACCTCCCGGAAGGAGAAGAGCCGCTCGGCGCGACCCTTGATCTCTCCCGCCGTCTGCGGACCCCGAAGGAGCAGCAGGCACAGCGCCGCCGCCTCGGCCTCCGACAGGTCGAAGGCCTCCCGGAAGCGGTGCTTGTATTTGGGCACGCGGGAATCGGGGCCCGAAACCACCCACAGGAGGTGCTTGTCGCGCAGGCCGTGGAGGGCCGCCTGGACCACCGGCGCCTCGTAGGAGACCACGGGGTCCCGGCTGGACTTCTGGTTGCAGGCCGCCGTCACGGCCACGAGGCTCAGGGGATAGTATTCGGGCGTCGTGACGGACTTTTCGACCAGGCTTCCGAGGACGCGGACCTCCTCGGGCGTGAGCGTGACGCGCATGGGGCCCTCCTCGCGCGATGGTAGCAGAGACGGGGGATGGGGACAAAGAGAAAGGCGGAAGGGGGAAGGGGGAAGGCGAAAGGCGAAAGGCGGAAGGGGGAAGGCGGAAGGGGGAAGGGGGAAGGCGAAAGGGGGAAGGGGAAGGCGGAAGGCGGAAGGGGAAGGCATTTGGGATTTCGGATTTGGGATTTGGGATTTGGAATTTGGGAGAAAAGCGAAAAGCAAAGAGCGAATAAGCGACACAATGCGAAAAGCAAACTCAATGAAAGGGAGGTCTGCGTAGCGGCCGATGCTCGCATCGGCCGAGGGGCCTGCCTTCGAAGGCGGGCGGCCACGGAGGGCCGCCCCTACGAGAGACCGGCGTTCAGCGGCGCCTCCCACGGAAATGCGGCAGGGGCGGGCGCGCTAG
>JBFMHB010000033.1 GCA_040752915.1 Acidobacteriota bacterium | reverse complement strand
GGTTTTCCCGGATCCCCGCAAGGAGCCCGGCATCCGACACCCACCCCAATTCCCCCGCCTTCGCAACGTCCGACAGAAACACGTCCCAGTGTTCGAAGGTCCCGGGGGGAACGGGCAGGGGCGCCAGCGTGGGGATCTTGCGGATGTAACTGCGTTCCAGCGCTACAGAGCCTGGGAACTCATCCTCGCCCGTTGCCTCGAAGTACGCCTCGAACCAAGGATCGAGCCAAGGCTTAATCCAAACCTCGCGGATGCTGGGCGGAGCCGAGATGGAAAAGCCCATGGGCGGGATCAAATCGCCGGGGTGCATTCCGATTTGCGAGTCTGTTATATTCCATGAAAAGCTCGGCTTTTCCGGGCTATCTACCGGGTCTGGATTGTATTGCCGACTCCATTTTGTCCATGACCAACCAGGCGGCCCATACGGGTCAGAGAGCGTCTCGAACTCGCCCCCCAATGACAATTCAACCGTCCACAAACCGACGGTGTTTTCCGCCGGATTCGTCACAAGGTACTCAAGTCTGTACAGCCCTCCGGCAAGGGCCGTGCAGGAACCACGGACCGTAAGCCTTTCGAAGGTGGGAAGAGGGGGAGCATTCTGCGCGCCACTGGCCACCTGGAAGAGTAAGATCACGAAAAAGACCACTTTCGATTTGCTCTTCATCTTTCCCCTCATTAACAATTGCAGGGATTAAGCTCGTAGTGGATCTTGGTGCCACTCTTGTGGCACTGGCTGAGATTAAGCTGTTTTGCCAGTTCATCCATTTTTGTCTTTATCATCCACGGGCGATCTGTTGTATTCACATCCACCGAATTGCCCACCCGGTGCAAGGAATGGTGGCAATCCCAGCGACGGTTCTCATCGATGTCGTAAATGCCGCCGTACACGAGGCTGAGATCGTTGTAGGAGACCTTGACCAGCTTGCCATTTTCCTTTTCATACCATTCCCGATACTGCTTGGCCAGCTCCGTGAGCGCCCGGATCATCTGCGGCGTGCCGTAATATTGCTGGCCGGCCGTATGGCCTTTCGGGTCGGAGGCGGTATCGTAGTATTCGCTTGATGGAAGGGCTTCCAGGCCCTCCACGTGCGCCTCCACGAGAAGCGTGCCCATGCAGGAGCGGCATGTCCGATCCGCTGGATCCCGCTCCCAGACCTCGTCGGGTACGCACACATACCCCCGCGGTACCACCCAGTAGATGAACGTGCGGACCACTCCCGAGACCTCCGGGATCCGCACAACCCCGGAGTGCGTCCTCGACTCCGTCTCCCATTCCCCCGTGGCCAGGGCCGGGCGATCCATGAAATCCAGCCGCAGGCCGCCCAGGTTATTCACGGGGTTTCCTTCCATCCTCGAGTGAAGGTGGGCTCCCGTCCAGTAGTCCATCATCTCAGGCGCCACCCCCTCGGTCGAGAAGTACTCGATCCAGGTGTTCTGACAATTTAAGGAGTGCCCGTCTTGGATGTCGTAACATCCCGTGTAGAAATCGTAGGTCAAGAGTTCCACCTCCGGATGGCCCGCGCATTTGGTATAGTTGGGAATGGTGGGCTCGGTGCAAATCCAGGGCGTGAGCGGCGTCGGAAGCGGTTCGGTCGGCAGGTTCTGGGCTTGCCCCGCCGTGCAAATCCAAATAGCCAATCCAACCGCCCCTCCCATTCTCAAACCACGCAGAAAACTTAGCCTCATTCTCCCCCTCCTCTTTCGCGTTTCGCAAACACCGTGCACCAAAGATACCCCCCCCCCCCCCACCGCCCTGTCAAGGGGCTGGGAGATAGACGCGCCCAAGGACGGCGTCCGTAGGGGAGGCCACATCCGGGTGCCGGGCTGGACCCAACCCGGACCGACCCTGCATCCCCCTCCCTCTCCCCCAAATTCCGCGATTGAAACACGGGTGGTTTTGGACGGTTTTCGGGTTCATGGAGGGAAGGCTTTGTCTCTTGGACGGGGAGGGCCGGCCCCTCCCCGCCCCGCGGGCAGAGCCCGCCGGTGCCCCACCTCACCCTAGGGGCTTCCTCGCCCGGCTTGGAGCCGGGCTCGGAGGCCACCCAAATCCTTTCGTGGGAAACGACCGTCGCTCACGGAACCGGACTTCCGTATCGACCTTCGGAGACCTTCTCCTTTCCCATCGCGGGATGTGGGTCCCCGGCCCGCCTTGCCGAGGCCAAAGTGCTGAATTACAATGGGATTGGAGGATTTCATGGAACCGTCCGGGCTCTTCAGCCGAGAGGGCCTCGAGGCCCGGCGCCGCGCGCTGGAGCGGTTCGCCGCCTGGGAGCGCGAGCAGCCCCCCGCCCCGGCGCGGGAGAATGTCCTCTCCGATCTCGACGCCCTGTTCAGACTTCTGGATCCCGCCCCTCCCGGCCCCCGCCGCCCCTCCGACTACGAAGGCGTGGCCATTCTGCACGCCGCCTTGGCCGTGCTGGATGGGGAACCTTGAGCGCCCTCGAGGGGGCCCTTGTAAAGGTCCACGACGCGCTGACGGCGGCCGGGGTTCCTTACAGGTCATCGGAGGCATTGCGGTGGCCCGTTGGGGCGTTCCGCGAGCGACCCTGGACGTGGGTGTCACCGTCTGGGTCGATGAACCCAGGCTGAATGAGGTCGTGGATGGGCTGTGCGCCCGATTTCGTCCCCTGGTGCCCGACCCGCTGGGCTTCCTCCGACAGACCCGTGTGTTGCCGCTCGACGTGGACGGCGTCCGCGCCGACGTGCTCTTCGCCCTCCTGCCCTACGAGCGGACGGCCATCGATCGGGCAGTCCAGAAGGAGGTGGCCGGCAGGCCCGTCCGGTTCTGTTCGGCCGAGGATCTCATCCTGCACAAGGCCCTTTCCGAGCGGCCCAAGTACCTCGAAGACCTGCGCGGGGTCCTCGCCGTCCGGCGCGGCTCCCTCGACACCGCCTACCTCGAGCCCAGGCTCCGCGAACTCGCCGACCTGCTCGATCGCCCCGCCATCTGGCAGAACTACCTCCGGCTCCGCTGAGGGGGCGCTCCGGGCAGGCCGATTCGAAAAGGCAAGCGGGCGGGAGCCGTGAGGCGCCCGCCCGCGGGTGGAACTCGCCGGAAAAAACCGCTACCTTTCGGGCACGGCCTTGTAGCCGTAGGCGATGACGCCGGACTCGCCGGCCTCCTGGATCTTGCGGAACTCCAGCGCCACGGGGAGCCCCACTTTCAGGCGCTCGGGCTCGCAGTCGGCGATCTGGCAGAGGATTCGCGTTCCGTCCTTCAGCTCCACGATGCCCATGCAGTAGGGCGCTTCGTCCCCGAAGCCGCGCGGGGCCGTCCGGATGACGGTGTGGGCGACGACCTTGCCCTCGGAGGGCAGGCTGTAGGCCTTGAACTTCCGGGAGCCGCAGGCGCAGACGACCCGCGGGGGGAAGTAGACCTTCCCGCAGGAGGCGCATTTCCCCGCCTCCATGCGGTAACGCTGGGGGGTGTTGCGGCGGACGGTGGCGGGCGTGTTCATCACAGCACCTCCAGGATGTGAACGATGGCGCTCCCTCCGGAGCCGCCCATGTTCTGGGCCAGCCCGCGCTTCACGTTCTTGAGCTGGCGGGCCCCCGCCTCCCCGCGGAGCTGGGAGACGATCTCGTGGATCTGCGCGACACCCGTGGCGCCCACGGGATGGCCCTTGGACTTGAGGCCGCCCGAGGGGTTCACGGGGAATTTGCCGTCCCGGGCCGTAAGGCCGTCCCGGGTGGCCTTGCCGCCTTGGCCCCTCTTGACGACGCCGAGGGCCTCGAGCACGCAGATTTCGGCGATGGTGAAGCAGTCGTGCACTTCGGCGAAATCCACGTCCGACGCCTTGATCCCGGCCATCTTGTACGCCTTCTGGGCCGCCTCCCAGGTGGATTTGAGGAAGGTGAGGTCCTCGCGCTGGTGGAGGGCGATGGTGTCGGTGGCGTGGGCCGAGGCGGCGATCTTCACCACGGGCTTCCTGGGCCGCATCTTGCGCGCCATCTCCAGGGGGCAGAGGACCGCGCAGGCCGCTCCGTCGGTGATGGGCGAGCAGTCGAGGATGTTGAGGGGGTCCGCCACCTTCACGCTCTGGATCACCTGGTCCACGGTGATCTTCATGCGGTACTGGGCGTGGGGGTTGAGGAGGCCGTTGTCGTGGTTCTTCACCGCCACCTGGGCCAGGTCTTCCCGCTTGGTGCCGTACTTGTGCATGTGGGCCGAGGCGATGAGGGCGTAGAGGCCGGGGAAGGTGGCGCCGTGGAAGGCCTCGTAGTCCTGGTCCGCGGCGGTGGCCAGGGCGTAGGTGGCCTGGGCGCCGGAGACGTCGGTCATCTTCTCGACGCCCCCCACGAGGACCACGTCGCTCATCCCCGAGGCCACCTCCATGAAGCCCACGCGCAGGGCCAGGCCTCCGGAGGCGCAGGCCGATTCGACCCGCGTGCCGGGGATGGGGCCCTGGCCGAGGTAGTCGGCGAGGAGGGACCCGAGGTGCTCCTGGCCCGTGAAGAGGCCCGGCGTCATGCATCCCGCCACGAGGGAATCCACATGGTCCACGCCGGCGTCGGCGATGGCCTCCAGCGCGGCCTTCACGAAGAGGTCCCTCAGGGAGTCGTTCCACAGCTCCCCGAAGTCCGTCATGCCGATCCCGATGATGGCTACGTCGCGCATGGGCTCAATCCTCCACGTTCTTCCGGATCTTCCGGCGGAACTTCACATACGTGCCGTAGTCCAGGTAGAAGGGGTTCTTGTCCAGGTAGTCCCGGGTCTTCTTCGCCTTGCCCTGAACCTTGGGGAGGTTTTTGGTGCACGTGAAGACGAAGGCGTCGGAGCCCGCGCCCGATCCGAAGGAGCACATGAGGATGCGGTCGCCGGGCCTGGCCTCGTCCAGGATGGCCGACAGCCCCAGGGGCGAAGCGCCCGAGTAGGTGTTGCCCAGGGTGGGGACGAGGAGGCCCGTCTTCATCTGCTCTTCGGTGAAGCCCAGGTCCTTGGCCATCTTCATGGGGAACTTGCCGTTGGGCTGGTGAAAAACGGCGTACTTGAAGTCCTTCGCCTTGGCCTTGGCCTTCTTGAGGATGCCTTCCACTCCTCCGCGCACGTGCTTGAAGTAGGCCATGTCTCCCGTGAATCGGCCGCCGTGGCGGGGATAGTGCATGTACTCCCGGCGCCAGAAGTCGGGGGTGTCGGTCATGAAGGAGTACTGGCAGTCCACGGTGGCCACCACGTTCTGGGTGCCCATGAGAAAAGCCGCGCCACCGGCCGCCGCGCTGTACTCGAGCGCGTCGCCGGGGGCGCCCTGGGAGGTGTCGGCGCCGATGCCCAGGGCGTACTCCACCTCGCCGGATTTCACGAGGCCGTAGGCCAGGAACATGCCCTCGGAGCCCGCCTTGCAGGCGAACTCCAGGTCCGCGCAGTGGCAGTCGCTCACGGCGCCGATCACTTCGGCCACCGCCGTGCCCGTGGGTTTCACCGCGTACGGGTGCGATTCGGAGCCCACGTACACGGCCCCCACCCTTTCGCCCGAAACGCCGGCCCGCCGGATGGCGTTCTTCGCCGCTTCCACGGCAATGGTGATCACGTCCTGATCCGGGCCGGGTACGGACTTCTCCCGCAGCATCAGGCCCTTCTTGTAGCTGGGCGCGTCCGCCCCCCAGACCTTGGCGATCTCCTCCACCTTGATCCGGTAGCGGGGAATGTACGCCCCATATCCCACGATTCCGACCATGCGGCTCCTCCTTTTCGGGATCCCCCTGGGCTCGAAACGAGGGAAAAGTCTATGGTTTTCAGACCATGAAAGCAAGGGGCCGCCCCCGCCCGCTTGAAGGGGAGGGGCCAACGGGTCCATACTCCTTTCATGCCGGAACTCGACCTCGGGGGGATCCTTCAAGGCCCGGCGCCCCACCTCGCGCCGGACCTCTTCGACCGCATGGGCCCGACCCTGGAGGGCCTTCGCCAGACGGTCCTCGCCCTCACGCGCCACGAGGAGCACCCCTTCCGCCACACCCCCGGAGACGCCGCCCTCGAAGCCTCCGTGCGCCACCAGGCCCGCCTCCTGCGCCGGGAGGCCGAGGTCCTGGTGGTCGCCGGCATCGGTGGCTCCTCCCTGGGGGCGCGGGTCCTCTGCGCCGGGCCTCGGAGCCGGGTGCGCTTCCTCGAGGGGCTGGACCCGTCCTCCCTCTCCGCGCGCCTCCAGGCCGTCCCGTGGGACCGGGCGTCCCTGTGCGTGGTTTCCAAGTCGGGGGGGACGCTGGAGACCCTCGTCAACGCGGCCCTCGCCCTCGAGGCCCTGCGCAAGGCCTGCCCGCAGAGGTGGAGACAGCGGACGGTGCTCGTGGCCTCCCCGGGGAGCGGCCCCCTCCACCGCTGGGCCGAGGCGGAAGGCATCCCCCGCCTGGACATCCCTTCCCCCGTGGGCGGGCGCTATTCGGTCCTGACACCCGTGGGCCTTCTGCCGGCGGCCTTCGACGGCGTGGACCCCTCGGCGGTTCTCTCGGGCGCCCGGCTGGGCGCCGACAAGGCTCTCCTCCTGACGGGAAGCCGCAACCCGGCCCTCGCCCTCGCCCTCCTTCTCGTCCAGTTCTACGCCCAGGGCCTGAAGGAGGTGGACCTGTGGGGCTACGGGGAGCGCCCTTACCTGTTCGCCCGTTGGATCCAGCAATTGTGGGGCGAGTCCCTGGGCCGCAAAGTGGGCGGGGAGGACGGCCACCGCATCGGGCCGACGCCCCTGGCGTGCCTGGGGAGCGAGGACCAGCACTCCCTCCTACAGCTCTTCTCGGACGGCCCCCGCACCCGGTGGCTCCTGGTCTTTTCCGAGGATTCCCCCGGGCCGCCCCTTTCCGCCGAGGCCCGCGCCTTCGCGGGCCTGCCTCCCGCCGCGGCCAACGTGGGCGCCGTCCAACGAGCCCTGTGCGAGGGGACGGCGCGGGCCCTTTGCGAAGCCGGGGTTCCCGTGGCGCGTTACGGCCTGGGCGGAGCCGACGCCGCCTCCCTCGGCGAGGCCTTCTTCGTCTTCATGGCCGCCACAGTTTACGCCGCCGCCCTCTTCGAGGTAGACCCCTTCGGCCAGCCCGGCGTCGAAGCCGGAAAGCGGCGGACGCGGGAAATCCTCGGGGCCGTCTAGGGATCCCCGCCCTCGATCCCCCCGGCGCGGCGCAAGAAAGCCACACCGTTCACGGCCGCTGGTTTTCCCTATTCCCAATCTCTCCAGACCTCTTGAACCACTTCCCTCTTTCTCCCCCATTCGACCGCCAGATCCTCGGGGGGCGGGCCCTCCTCCAGGGAATGGGCCGAGGCGGCCCAGAGAACGCGGAGGTCCGTCAGGGCCTGTCGGAGCCGGGGGAGGGACGGAGGCCGTTCGAAGTGAACCCGAATGCGGTGGAGGAGGGTGTCCTGAAAGCGGCGCGCGCGGGTAAGGTCTCCGGGGAGGCCCGCAAAGGGTTCCCATCCCGGGCCCCGCGCGGGCAGGCGCCCCTCGCGAAGGGCCATCACCCCCGCCAGGAGGTCGGCGTGCCAGAGGCCGCCCTCCCAGAATTTCAGCGCTCCCTCCAGGTCTGACGCCGACGCACCGAGTTTTCGAAGGACCTCCAGAAGCTCTTGGATCTCCGCGCCGGGCGCCCCACTTGTTCCGATGAGGTCCCACACCTCTTCCAGGACCCTCCAGCCCAGGCCCGCCTCGCCGGCCACCGGGCGGGCCTTGAGATAGGAGAGGCGCTCCCACAAGCGCGCCGGCCCCGCAAAATAGTGCGTCAGGGCGTCCGGCGAGACGACGGGAGGGCCCGAATCGCCGTAGGGTCTCAGCCGCCAGTCCACGTCGTAAAGGGCGCCGTGGCGGGTGACCGCCGTAAAGCCGTCGGTGAGGGCGCCCACGAGGCGGGATTCGATCCGCGCCGATCGGTCGGGATCCTCCGGGAGCGCCCACGGCCCCGACTTCAGGCAGACCAGGTCCAGGTCCGAGCGCGGCTGCATGTCCCGGGATCCCAGCCGCCCCAGCCCCAGAAGGGCGAAGCGACCCTCCAAAAGCCCCGGCGGGAGGCCCTCGGCGGCTTCGGTTCTCCTCAAGGCGGACGTGAAGACCTTCGCGGTGAGGCTCTCGGCGATGCGGGTGTGGATCCGGCGGGACCAGGCGACGCCGTCGCCCATGAGGATCTCCCGGGCCCGGGCCAGGAAGAACAGGCGCTTCTGGGACCGGCGCAGGTCGTCCGGCCCCTCCTCCGTCCGCCCTCCCAGGTCCAGGACCTCGGCCTCCACCGCCCGCATCCTCTCGAAGGTCAGGTCCTCGATGAGGTCCGGCCAGCGCCCGAGGGCTTCCTCCAGCGGAGCGCTCCGGCTCATGAGGCGAAAGGCGAGGCGCGGCGTGCGCGGATGGTCGAGGAGAAGGGCCGCCAGGCGCGGCTCGCTGGCGATGGAGGAGACGTACCTCGACAGGGAAACGAGGCCCCGATGCGGATCCGGCGCCCTGCGGAACTCCCGTTCCAGCGAGTAGTGGATTCTCAGGAAATGCTGACGGCGCTGGGCCCCGCCCAGGTGGGGCGCCAGGACCTCGTAGAGGGCGGAGAGATAGGGAAGGACCCGGTCCGGATCGGAAAACCCGCCGGCGGCGAGGACCTCCCGCATCCCCTCGGGCGAGAGGAGGCGGGCCACCTCGTCGCCCTCGGGCTGGCCCTCCCGGAGCTCCTCAAGGACGCGGGCCATGAGCGCCGAGAGGGTGCCCCGGGCCTGCTCCACGGCTTTCCGGGCGGCGGTCCCGCCCGGCAGACGCAGGAACCGCGCCAGCTCTTCCCACCCTTCCGGATCCTCGGGGAGGTGGTGGGTCTGCCGCATGTTCTGAACCTGCGCCCAGTGCTCCGCGCGGCGCAGGAGCAGGTAAGCCGCGCCGAATTCGGACCGGAGGCTCGGCGAGAGGAGGCCCTTCTGCTGGAGCTTGGTGGCGGCGAGGAGGGTCTGGCCCTCCCGGACCCAGGGATCTCTCTGCCCGTGGGCCATCTGAAGGGCCTGGATGGAGAATTCGGCGTCCCGGATGCTCCCCGGCCCCTCCTTCACGTTCCTGGCCGGCTCGGACCGCCCCGCCCTCCGAAGCTCCTCCACGGACTTGGCCCGCATCCTCCGGTTGTTCTCGGCGATGCCCGCGAACGAATACTCCTGGTAGATCACCGGCTCCATCCGCCGGAGAAAGAGGGCGCCCGCCTCCTCGTCGCCCGCGCAGGCCCTCGCCTTGATCCAGGCCTGCCGCTCCCACAGGTCGGCCCATTCCCGGTAGTAGGCGAGGGCCGCGTCGAAGGAGAGCGTGAGTTCGCCGTCCCGGCCCCTGGGCCTCAGGGCCGTGTCCACCCGCAAACAGGGGCCGTCCGGAGTCGGCCTCGAGAGCAGGGACACGGCGGACTGAAACCAGGCGTTGAAGAAGGCGCCGTTGCTCCCACCCCGGTCGGTTTCCCCTTCGGCCCGGTAGAAGGCCACGAGATCCACGTCCGAGGAGTAATTCAGCTCGCGCCCGCCCAGTTTGCCCAAGGCGAAGACGGCGAGGGGGCACGGCACGGGGCGAGCGTCGGGTCCGGCGTGAAGGGGCTGGCCCATGGACTCCTTCAGGGGTTGGAAGGTGAGGGAGAAACTCCGGGCGATGAGAACGTCGGCGAGCACGCTCAGGTCGCGGGTGACGCTCTCGGTGTCCAGGATGCCCAGGATGTCCTGGAGGAGGATCCGGGCCGTCTCCAGGGTCCGGAAGGCGGAGAGGACGGCGGACGGTTCGTTCCCCCTCTGGAGGAGGAAGAAGCGGGCCAGCGCCTCCTCGATGTCCTCCCGGCCGCGGCCATCCGTTCGAGCCACCCGGGCCGAGAGCCCGGGCCATTCCGAGGGACGGCGCAGGAGGCCGAGGAAGAGGGTCTCGCTCGTCGTGGCGAGGTAGAGGAGGTGAAGGAAGGGAAGGTCCTCTCTGGGGAGTCCCGGACCCTCCGCCCACCTCTCCAGGAGCGAGACGGCGGCTTTTCTTCGGGGAAGGCGATCCCAATGGGAGGCCAGGAGCCGGCCCTGGGAGGGGGTGAGGTGGTCCGCGAGCCGGCGTGCGGCTTCGGCGCCGTCCATGGCTCCGAGTGTACCCTTGTCCCTTCACGCCCTACAACGCGTGGACTTCTCTTGACACCCGGGGAGAGGGTTCCTATGCTGGCCCGGGGAGGAGCGCCATGGAGTCCATCGTCCTCGTGATGACCACCGTCGGATCGGAAGACCAGGGCATCCAGATCGCCGAGACCCTTGTGGAAAAGGGCCACGCGGCTTGCGTCAACATCATCAAGAAGATCCGTTCCATCTACCGGTGGAAGGGGGAGATCTGGGACGACGAGGAGTTCCTCCTTCTCGTCAAGACCCGAGAGAGCCTCTTCCCCCAGGTGCGCGAGACGATTCGCTCCCTCCACTCCTACGAACTTCCGGAGGTCCTGTGCGTTCCCATCGGCCAGGCCGACGAGAAGGTCCAGGCCTGGATCCTGGACGCCACCCTCGACCTGAACACCAAGAAAGCCGAGGTCGGCAAGGAGGGATAGGACCGCAAGCCCCGAGGGGGACTCGGAGACCGCGGGACTGAGGGACCAGGAGACTCGGGGACTGGGGGATTAGGAGAGGCCCCCTCTTCGTGGGCGGATCCCCATTTCCCGTCCAGGGCCTTCGTCCCCTTTTCCCAAATCCGAAATCCCAAGTCCCCAACGCCCTTTCATTCCCTTCCGCCTTCGGCCTTTCGCCTTTCGCCTTTCGCCTTCCGCCTTCCGCCTCTCCACCCCCCGCCCTCACGCGGGCGGTCCTCCGCCCGGGGGAACCTCCCCGTTCCCCCGGACCCCTTCGACCTGCCTCGGCGCTGGTGGACACAAACGCGCGAAGCCGAATTCACTTCGGCTGGAGCGCAAGCCCCTCCAGGTGGGGGGTCAGCGGAGCACCCGCTGGGTGCTGAGCGCATAGGGGGGAGGGCCGGAAGCCCTCCCCCCTAGAGACACTCCACCGCCATCGCCACGCCGTTCCCTCCGACCCAGGCGTCGCGCCGGAGGCGCTCCCCATCGGGGGGCTCCGCCGCCCCCCTCTGGTGCCCGCCTTCGGCGGGCGGTCACCCCCCCGCCCTCACGCGGGCCGTCCTCCGCCCGGGGGAACCTCCCCGTTCCCCCGGACCCCTTCGACCTGCCTCGGCGGTTTGCCTTCGTCTTTGGCTGTGCCCTAGATCCGCTCCACCGCCATCGCCACGCCGTTCCCTCCGCCGAGGCAGAGGCTGACGATGCCGCGCTTTGCGCCGCGGTCTTTCATGGCGTGCAAGAGCGTGAGGAGACAACGGGTGCCCGAGGCCCCGATGGGATGGCCCAGGGCCACGGCTCCTCCGTGGACGTTGACCTTCTCCTCGGGAATCCCAAGGACCTTGAGGAGCGCCACCGACTGGGCCGCAAAAGCCTCGTTGAGTTCAAAGAGATCCACCTGGTCCAGCGTCCAGCCGGCCCTCTCGGCGACCATCCGGACCGCGGGCTCCGGGGTCATCATGACCCAGCGCGGCTCCAGGCCGGCCGTGCCGTAGGCCACGATCCGCCCGAGGGGCTCCACGCCCTTTGCCTCGGCAAAGCTCCGGTCGCAAACCACGACCGCCGCTCCGGCGTCGTTGATCTGGCTGGCGTTTCCGGCCGTGACGACGCCGTCCTTCTTGAAGGCGGGCCTCAACTTGGCGAGAGCCTCCAACCCAACGTCCCCCCGGATGCCGTCGTCCTGCCGAAAGGCGATGGGTTCCCCCTTCTTCTGCGGGATCAGCACGGGGAAGGTCTCTCCATCGAACTTTCCGGCCTTCCAGGCGGCATCCGCCTTCTGATGGCTGCGAACCGAATAGGCGTCCATGGCCTCACGCGAAATCCCGTATTCCGAGGCCACGAGTTCCGCCGTGAGACCCATGTGCTCGCCGTCGTAGGCGTCGGTGAGGCCGTCGGCCACCATGGAGTCGAGGACTTCGCCCGAACCGAGGCGGAGGCCCGTCCTCGCCTGCTTGAGCATGTAGGGGGCGTTGGTCATGGACTCCATTCCGCCCGCGGCCACCACGCGGGCATCGCCGGCCTTGACGGCCTGGGCGGCCAGCATGACGGCCTTCAGGCCCGAGCCGCAGACCTTGTTGACCGTGAAGGCGGGAATGGACACGGGACAGCCCGCCTTCAAGGCCGCCTGGCGGGCGGGATTCTGACCCACTCCCGCTTGAAGAACGATCCCCATGATCGCTTCGTCCACCTCGTCCGGCGCGACCTGGCCGCGCCGGAGGGCCTCCTTGAGGGCGAAGGACCCCAATTCCGGAGCCGAGAAGGGCGAAAACGGGCCCATGAACTTGGCGATGCCCGTGCGGGCGCCCGAGAGGATGACGATGTCCGACATGGCGACCTCCCCTTGTGGTTTCGCGGACGGGCGGCCAGCCGGCCCCCCGTGGTTTCAAGACCCCCAGGATACGCGCGACGGGCCCTCGACGCCAGTCAGAAGAGGTCCTCCCGGATGCCGGGGCCGAGGACGATGAGCGCGTCCCCCTCGTGGATCTCGGTGTTTCCCTCGGGGTTGAAGGTCATGGACCCGTCGGCCCGCTTGATGGCCACCACCAGGATCCGGTGGCGCTTGAGCAGTCCTGTTTCGGTGAGCGTTCTCCCGGCGAGGGGGCTCCTTGGGCGGACGGTGAACTCCTCCATCTGAAGGTGGAGGTTCTGCTTTTCGGTGGCCATTTCGATGAAATCGGTCACGTTGGGGTTCAACACCATCCGCGCGATGCGCTTGCCGCCCTCCCGGTGGGGGCTGATCACGTGGTTGGCCCCCGCTTGGAGAAGCCGGCGCTCCCCCGACGGGTCGTTGGCGCGGGCGAAAATGACCAGCCCCGGATTCATGTCCCGGGCCGTCAGGATGACGTAGAGGTTGTCGGGATCGTCGGGCAGGAGGGCGATGAGGCCCTTGGCCCGCTCCAGGCCCGCGGACCGCAGGACCGTCTCCTCCCGGGCATCGCCCTGGATGGCCAGGACACCCTCCGCGGCGAGGCGCTCCACCTCTTCGGCCCGTCTCTCGATGACCACGACGGGGATCTTCTTGAAAGCGAACTCGGAGAGCACCACGGACCCGATGCGCCCGTGGCCGCACACGACGTAGTGGCCGCCGGCTTCTTGAATCTTCCTGTTCATCCGTCTGCGCTCCAGGGCCTCAACGAGGCCTCTTTCGACCACGAACCCGAAGAACCGGGTCAGATAGTAGGAAAAGACCGCCACCCCGACCACGATGAGAAAGATGGTGAAGAGCTTGCCGGCCTCCCCCATGGGTTTCCAGGCGCCCAGGCCCACGGTGGAAAGGACCACCACCGTTGTGTAGAGCGCATCCACGAGGGACATGTCCTCGAGAAGGATATAGCCCGCCGTGCCCAGGACCACGAGGGCCGCAAGGCCCAGGCTCAGGAGCGCTCCCCTTCGGAGACTCGTCTTCACGTCCATGGGTCTCCGTCTCCCGTGTCCCCTGCTCCGAGTTCATCCGGAACCCCGGCCCAGGAGGACGACCGGCGCGGCGGCACCGTCATCCCTGGCCGCAGAGCCGTGCGGTTCCCCGCAACAACCGGCGCGCTTCCCCGAGGACCCGAGCCTTCACTTCCTCGAGGGGCCCCGACAGGGAGAAGCCCGCCGCGAGGGGATGCCCGCCGCCTCCGAAGCGCTGGGCCAGATCGTTGATGGCCACCTGGCCCTTGCTCCTGGCCGAGACGCTGACCATGCAAGGCTCCACCTCCACAAAGAGGAGGGCGATTTCCACCGCCGCCACCGACAAGGGGATGTTCACCACCGTCGGCATCTCCATGGGATCGATCTGGTAGCGGCGGAGCATGTCCCGGGAGACCTCCGAATAGGCGATCCGGCCGGTGGGGTCGAGGCGGAGGTTCTGGATGACCTCCCCCTCGAGCTTCACTTCGTCCAGGCGGCGCTGCCAATTCAGACCGCGGTGGATGGCGTAGGGCTCCGCCCCCGCCTCCACGAGCCGGGCGGCCACGTGGAAGGTCTCGGGGGTGCACCGCTCGAAGGCGAAGGAGCCCGAGTCGATGCTGATGGCCGCGAAGAGCGGCGAGGCCATGGATGCGTCCAATTCCACGCCCATGGCCCGCAGGAGCCGATACAGGATCTCCCCCGTGGAGCCCATGCCCGTGTCCGAGAGGACGTGGTCGAAGCCGTGGTCGCACTCGGAGTGGTGGTCGAGGCAGACCTTCACGGCACGGCTTCGGCTGAAGACCGGCTCCAGACGGCCCAGGCGGTAAGTCAGGCCCACGTCCAGGACCACCACCGTGTCCACCTTCTCGAGGAATCCGTCGTGGGCGGGGGGGTCGTACACCTGGATTTCGTCCGGGGAGGCGAGGAGAAACCCGAGCGCCTTGGGGACCAGGGTGTCGTTGATGACCCTCGCCTCCTTTCCCATCGACCTCAGGGCCCTCAGCAGGGAGAGTTCGCAGCCGATGCCGTCGCCGTCGCTCTTGACGTGGGTCGTGAGCCAGAGACGCCGGGCCGCGAGCAGGGCGGCGGCGGCGGAATCCAGGGAATCCTTAGGAATCTTCACGGGGCCTCACTTTCAGCAGAGAATACGCCTCCCGCCGGCTCATGCCACGCCTTCTCGCCGCCGCCCGAATGGCCTCTTTTTCACGGTGGCCCGCGGCCACCAGCGCCTCCACTTCCTCCGAAAGCCCCGGTTCGTCCGAATCCGCCCTCGGCGCCAAGGCGGGCGGCCCGAAGAGGAGGACGAATTCGCCCCTCTCGGGCACGTCCTCAGGCGACGCGGAGGGGGCGACCGACTCGAACCGCTTGGTGAGTTCCCTCGCCACGACGCACTCGCGGCCCGGCAGCAGGGCCGCCGCCTCGCGCAGAAAGGCGCGCACCCGGTGGGGGGCTTCGTAGAAGACAAGGGTGGAGGAATCGGACGCCAGCGACCCTAGGAGACGCTCGCGGTCACCCCTCCCTCGGGGGGGAAAACCGAGGAAGAGAACCCGGTCCGTCGGGATCCCCGCGACGCTGAGGGCCGCGGCGAGCGCAGAGGGGCCTGGGACGGGAACCACGGGAATGCCCTTCTCCCGGCAGGCGCGAACCAGAAGGTATCCCGGATCGGAGATTCCGGGAGTCCCGGCGTCGCTCACGAGGGCGATGGACTCCCCGTTTTCGAGTCGAGACAGGATCTCCTCGGTCCGCTGGCTTTCGTTCCCCGCGAAATAGGAGGACAGCGGCTTGGAGATACCGAAGTGGGTGAGGAGTTTGCGAGTGTGCCGGGTGTCCTCGCAACAGACCCGATCCACCCCTTTGAGCACCTCCAGGGCGCGCAGCGTAATGTCGGACAAGTTTCCGATGGGCGTGGCCACCACGTAGAGAGTCCCCATCTCCCCCGCCTTAAGGGACGCGGATTATAGCACACAACGTTCATGGGAAAAGCAAAGGGGGCCGGGGGCGGCCCCGGCCCCCTCAGGGGGTTCGTGGTCAAGGAGCCCAGGGGATGGCGAAAGGCACCTCGATCCGCGTCCCGCTTTGGGGATCGTCATAGGTCAAGGTATAGGTGCCAGAGGCCTTTCCCATGGGGTTGGGGAAATAGAGGAGGGCGATGAAGAAGGTGCGGTTGGGCAGTTCGACCTTGTCGTAAAGAATTCGCGGGGGACCGGAAGGGTTCGCAAAGAAGGCCACTCGGGGAATCTGGACGTTCGCCAGAAACAGCATCGAGCCGTAATCGGGCAACCGGCCCAGGTACGTGTAATCGTTGGACACGAGGTTGGGTCCGTAGGCCTCCGTGACCACCTCGGGCGCCGGAAGGGGGTGCCTGGCTCCGGAGGGGTCCGTCAGGGTGAAGGTGGTCCGGTCCGCGTGAAGGGTCTTCCGTTCGGTGTGGCCCAGGTAGATCAGGAGGGGGACGTATTTCTCCCCCCCGCGGTACCGAGCCGCGTCCATGTCCACGAGCAGGGTGACCTCTCCGCTGCGGCCCGCGAATCCGTACGTGGACACCTTGGAAACCGACGGACCCGCCGCCAGAAGAGAGGTGGCCAGGGCCGCGGCCGCAAGGCTCAGGTGGATGTGCTTGATACCCATGTTCGACCTCCGTTCTCTGAACACATCTTACTCTAGCAACGTCCGTACCAGGTTCCCCCTTCCCGGTCCCACCCCTCCCCGGCCCTCACGGACTGGTGCGCCGCGGGGGGGCGGGATCCGGCGACCCGTCCCGCTGTCCGGAGGATTGCGTTCCCTTTTCCGGCCCCTGTCCTGCCGGGAGGACGGCGGCCCTTGCGGGCCGGACCGGGCTTTGAGTAATGTGGTGGGGTCCGCAGGAGGGATGAATGGCCGAGGAGCCGGGGGATGACCAGGCCACGCTGACGATCGGCCAGGTCGCCCGGACCACGGGCCTCACCGTCAGCACCATCCGCTTCTACGAAAAGGAGTTTGCGGGGTACCTGCGCCCCCGGAAGACAACGGGCGGCCACAGAAGGTACCGGCCGGACGACGTGGAGCGGCTCAAGCGAATCCACCACCTCGCGCACGAATTGGGCCGCCCGCTCAAGGAGGTCCGGGAAACGCTGGTTTCCGAGCTGGATCCGGTCTGCCTGAGGAGGGACCTGGACCTGCTCCTGGAGGTCTTTGAAAACCTCGTGCAGGAGAACGTGAAGCTCCACCAAGCCATCCAGGAACTGACCGAGCGGGTGGTGGCCCTGGAGGAGGAGCGGCGGAAACGGCGCTTCAAGCTTTTTTAGCCACCAGTTTGACCCGGAGGACCCAGCCATCGGGCGTTTCCTGAAGGAGCTCTCGGGCGGCCACGGCGGTCACCGACACGGGCTTTCCTCCCGTGTCTTTCCCGAAATCCATCAGCAGGCTGATCTCGCCGGAGCCCCGGAGGGCCGACTCGGGCACGTCGAGAACCAGGTCTCCAGGCGAGGTGCCTCGACCCGCCCGTGCCAGCTCATCGAGGGCGGGCGCCAAGTCCCTGACCCGTGGTTTGGTGGCCGTCAGAATCGGGGTCAGGAGGCTGTCCCGTATTCGATCCAATTCCACCGAGATCCGGCGGCTGGTCGTGGCCACGGTCTTGATCTTGGGCGCGGTGCGCGCCAGCTCCGAATCGCTGGCCCGCGTCTTCAGGGTGGCGAACTCGACCTCTGGAACCGGGGACGCAGAGGGCACGGGAACGGAAGGGGCGCGATCCAAAGCGGGGGATGCGGCGACCGCCGGCTCCGGAGGCCTGGGCGCCGGAGCGGGCGGGGGGACCTCTCGGGGCTGGGCCACAGGGGCCTCCGAGGGCCTGACCAGTTTGGCCTTGAGGGACTGGAGGGTGAGGCGGCTGATTCCCTTGAGCGTGTCGAACACCCCGGCCCCGTTCACCGCGCTCGCTTCGAAGGAGGGACGGTGAAAGGGATTCAGGTCCGCCTCCAGTTGCTCCACCGTCAGGAGGTTGGAGAGGTCCCTCTTGTTGTACTGGAAGACCATGGGGATGTCCTTGAGGTGAATCCCCATTTCGTGCAAGTTCTTCTCCAGGTCCTTGAGGCTCTCGATGTTGGCTTCCCTGACCGGAACCTGGGAGTCGGCCACGAAGACCACCCCGTCCACACCCTTCAGCACCATCCTCCGGGTTTCGCCGTAAAAGACCTGCCCGGGAACGGTGTAGAGCTGGAACCGGGTCCGAAATCCCGCGATGACACCCACTTCGAGGGGAAGCAGGTCGAAGAAAAGGGTCCGGTCCGATTCGGTTTCGAGGGAGACCATCTCGCCGCGGCTCTTCGGGGAGGTCTTGTTGTAGATGTACTGCAGGTTGGTGGTCTTTCCGCAGAGGCCGGGGCCGTAATAGACGATCTTGGCCGCCATCTGCATGGTCGCATAGTTGAAGAAAGCCATGGACGAGTCCCTCAGGGGCTACTGTGCCACCCGGACAGGGCCTTTTCAAGGGCGTCGAGGGCTTCCCGCCGCTCGGGATGCCTCTCCCGCACGAGTCCCAAGGCTCCCAAGGCCATGGCCCTGTAGCGCTCGCTCAGGCGGGGCCATCGTTTGAGGGCCTGGAGGTGATTGCGGATGATCTCTTGGTCGGAACGCTCGATGGGCCCGGTGATCGCCGCCACGGGTCCGCTGGCGAAGACGTTGGAGACGGTCCCCACCATGAGGCTCTGAAAGGCGGGCAGGGAGACCGACGGGTCCGCCCCGGCCAGGCGCAGCATCTCCTGGCTGTCCGCGATGAGGGCCACGAGGTGGTTCGCCGCAACCACCGCGGCCGCGTGGTAGAGCGTCTTTCCTCTCGGGGAAAGGGTGAAGGACTTCCCCGACATGGACTGGACCATGGCCTTCATGGCGGTCATGGCGTCGGGCCGGCCCTCGAGGGCGAAGGTGGCCTGTCGGAGATTCTTAGCCCCCGTCAGGGGATCGGGAAGGGTCATGATGGGGTGAATGGACCCCACGCTCGCCCCGCGAAGCCGGCACGATTCCAGGATTCGGGCGGGAAGGGCCCCGCTCAGGTGCAGAACCACCCTCCCGCGAAGGTAGGGATCCGAAGCGGCCACGGCCCGATCCACATCCCTGAGGGCCGTATCGGGAACACCCAGCAGGAGATGCCCCTCCCTTGGAAGATCGTTCAAGGATGGCAGGACCGGGCAAGCCAGCCACTCGGCCCCCGTGCGCGCCGATTCGGGCGTTCGCGAAGCGCACGCCTCCACGCGCCAGCCCGACCCCTTGAGCGCGAGGGCCACCGAAAGTCCCGCCTTGCCGCAACCGATGAGCGTAAAGGTCCTATCCATGGCGCCTGAAGGCCTCCAACAGGTCGTGAAACTCCTGGGGCATCGGTGAGACCACCGTCACACGGCCCGCGGCGGGACTCTCGAAGGTGAGGCGGTGGGCGTGCAGAAAGAACCGCCCGGCCTCTCGCACGCGATGGCGGAGGAGGGCCGAGGGCAGGCCGTTCTCGGGGTGGCCCCCGTAAACCGTGTCGCCGACCACCGGATGCTTGACGTGGGAGAGGTGGACGCGGATCTGGTGGGTGCGCCCCGACCGGGGACAGGCCTCCACCAGGCTGACGTGAGGCAGGACCTCCAGCGTTCGGAAGGTCGTGCTCGCCTCCCGTCCTCCCGCCACGACCGCCATGCGGGACCGCCGGCGGGGGTCCCGCCCTATGGGGAGCGCGACGTCCATCTCCTCCGAGGGTAGACGGCCCCAGACCAGGGCCCAGTAGACCTTTTCCGTTCTCCTGGCCCGGAATTGTTCCATCAGCGACAGCCGGGCCCCTTCGGTCTTGGCCAGCAGGAGCACCCCCGAGGTCTCCTTGTCCAGGCGGTGGACGATCCCGGGGCGGCTCTCCGGACCGCCCGGAGACAGAGCGACTCCGCAACCCACCAGGACGTTGACGAAAGTGTCGTCCCAGTGGCCCCTGGCCGGATGCGTCACCAGGCCGGCCGGCTTGTCGACGGCGAGGCAGGATTCGTCCTCGTAGAGGACCGAGAGGGCCCCCTCCTTCGGGACCAGCTCGAAGGGCCGCACGTCGGGAAGGTCCAGGTCCACCCGTTGGCCCGCTCGGATCTCCGCCGACGGTTTGGCCCGTCTGCCGTCCAGGAGGATGCGGCCCGCCTCCAAGAGGCGACTCAAGGCGGACCGGCTCAGGCCCCTGTCTTTGAGGCGGGACGCCAGGTAGGCATCCAGCCGGCGCGCGGGGCTTTCCACCGTGAGCGACAGGCGCGGCACGTCAAGCCTCCCGGCTTCTCGCCCGGCGGAACGCCCACGCCGCCCCGGCGGCGGCCACAGCCCCGAGGGCCACGATCTGGGAGAGCGAGAGCGCGTCCCCGAAGTAGAGGCCGCGGAGGCTGTCCCCCCTGAGGAACTCGAGGAAGAAACGCGCCGTTCCGTACAACAGAACGTAGGCGAGAAAGACCCGGCCCGGAAGGCCCTTTCGGTGAAAGAGCCTCCACAGGACGGCGAAGATGGCCAGGTCCGCCAGGCTCTCGTAAATCGGCCAGGGATGGATGTGGGTTCCGTCGGAGCACGTGGGGACAGCCGGAAACACCAGTCCCCAAGGGAGATCGGTGGGCTTCCCGTAGCAGCATCCCGCGAAGAAGCAACCCCATCGGCCCATGGCCTGCCCGAGGGAGAGGCAGACGGCCGTCACGTCCGCCGCCGGCCAGAAGGGGATCCCGTGGCGCCGAAGGTAGTAGGCCGCCACCCCGGCGGCGCACAGGAATCCGCCGTAGAAGGCCCCGAAGGAGCGGAGGTTCTCGAGAAGGTACCCGACCGGATCGGCGGAGAAGGCACGGAAGTCCCCGATCACCAGGGCCACCTTGGCGCCCACGAAGGCGGAGAGCAGGCTGTAAACGAAGAGATCGGTCACGCGTTCGGGATCCAGGTCCACCCTTGGCGAGAGCATCCTCCCGAGCCCCAGGGCCGCCAGGGCAGAAAGCGCGAGGAGGATCCCGTACGTGCCGACGGCGAAGTCACCGATTTGAAAGAGGATCGGATGCACGGTCCTTCTCCTTTTCCGGGCGCAGGAACGCGAGGGCCACGAACACCAGGATCCCCGTGGAGAGGGTGGCGTCGGCCACGTTGAAGGCGGGCCAGCCCGGTCCGTCGGGAATGTGGAAATAAAGGAAATCCACTACCGCTCCCAGCCGGATCCTGTCCAGGAGGTTCCCCGCCGCCCCGCCCAGGATGGCCGCGAGGAGCCACCGATCCAGGTCCCGGTCGCTCTTTGCATACAGGTAGCCGAGGAGGGACACGCCCAGAAGGGGTATGGCGAGGAAAACGGCGAGGCGCCCCCACTCGGGCAGACGGTCCAACATCCCGAAGAGCCCTCCGGGATTGTGCCAGTGCACGAGGGAGAACCATGGTGTCACGACGCGCTCCCCCCCGAAAGGGAGGGAATGGGCCAGCCAGACCTTTGTGGCCTGGTCCAGGATCAGGATGCCCGCCGTCGCGACAAGGGGAACGCGCCGGGCCATATCAGGCGCGAATCCCGGTGACCAAGGCGCACCGCGGACAGAGGGCCGATTCCTCGTGCCGGATGGGCGCGGAGGTGATCGTCCAACACCGCGCGCACTTCTCGCCGCCGGCCTTCGAGACGGTCACCGCCGGCGCGTGGGATCCGGCGCCCTCCAGGCGCACGGACGAGACGATGAAGAGCTCCGGGAGGACGCCGGCGTATCGCCGCAGGAATTCGACCTCCTCCTCCGTCCCGGCGCGGAGGGTCACCTCGGCCTCCAGGGATTTCCCGATTTCCCCTCGCTGTCGGGCCTCCTCCAGGGCTTTGTTCACGGCTTCCCTCATGCCCCGGAGCCGTTCCCACCGCTCCGCAAGGGCTTCGTCGCCGCGGCCGGAGGCCTCCGGAAAGCGAGCCATGTGCACGGAGGGCGTTTCGCGCTCCGGGAGGTACGACCAGACCTCCTCGGCCGTGAACGGCAGAATGGGAGCCATGAGCCGCACCAGAGAGTCCGCCAGCCGGTAGAGAACGGTCTGGGCCGAACGGCGTTCCGGGGAGGCCGCGGCGCTGCAGTACAGCCGGTCCTTGAGCACGTCCAGGTAGAAGGCCGACAAGGTCACCGTGCAGAACTGGAGGAGTTCGTGGTAAACGAGGTGGAAGGCAAACTCCCGGTAGGCCTTCAGAACGCGGTGGATGACCCGGTCCAGCAGAATCAGCGCATACCGGTCCATCTCCGGCAGGTCCGCATGGGCCACGGCCTCCGCGGGGGTGAAGTCGAAGAGATTGCCCAGCAGGTACCGGAGCGTGTTCCGGATCTTCAGGTAAGCGTCGGCGTTCCTCTGGAGCATGTCCCATGAAAAGCGGACGTCGTCCCGGTAATCCACCATGGACACCCAGAGGCGCAGGATCTCCGCCCCGTGCTTTTTCAGGGCCTCCTCCGGTGAGATGACGTTGCCCATGGACTTGGACATGGCCCGCCCCTCGCCGTCGAGCACGAAGCCGTGGGTGATCACCTTCTTGTAGGGCGGCGCCCCCTTGAGCATGAGAGCCGTCAGAAGGGAAGTGTGGAACCAGCCTCGATGCTGGTCGCTCCCCTCCAGGTACACCTCCGAAGGCCACGGGGTATCCAGGTCGTGGCCGAGGATGGCCCTGTGGCTGACCCCCGAATCGAACCAGACGTCCAGGATGTCGGTCTCGGGCCGGAAGGCCTTTCCCCCGCATTTCGAACAGGCGTACCCCGGCGGCAGGAACCGGCCCGCATCGCCTTCGTACCAGACGCCGGCCCCCCGGACGGAGATCTCGCGCCGCACGGCCTCGAAGAACCGGCCATCCCGGACCGGCTCCCCGCAGGACTCGCAGAAGATGACCGCGATGGGCACCCCCCACCGACGCTGGCGGGAAAGGCACCAGTCCGGCCGGCCTTCCATCATCGAGTAGATCCGGTTCCGGCCCCAGGCGGGCACCCAGTCCACCGCGTCGATCGCCTTGAGCGCCTTCGCCCGAAGGTCGTCGTGCGCCATGGAGATGAACCACTGTTCGGTGGCCCGAAAAATAAGAGGATTCTTGCAGCGCCAGCAGTGGGGGTAGGAGTGGGTGATGGTTCCGGCCCGAAGGAGGGCCCCCCTGGACTCCAGGAGTTTGACGACCTCCGGATTCGCGTCGAAGACGTTCATCCCGGCAAAGTGCTCCACGTCGGCCATGAACCGGCCGCGGCGATCCACGGGGCTGAGGATGGGAAGGCCGTAACGGACCCCCGTAAGGTAGTCGTCCTGGCCGTGGCCCGGCGCCGTGTGCACGCACCCCGTCCCCGTGTCGGAGGTCACGTAATCCGCCACGATGCAGAGCGAGTCCCGATCGAGGAACGGGTGCCTGAGCCGCAGACCCTCCATCCGGGCGCCCTTGAACGCCCCTACCACCCTCCCCTCCCGCCCGATTTCCTTGAGAAAGGACTCGGCCAGCGCCTCGGCCACGACGAGGACCTCCCCTTCGCTTTCGATGGCCACGTACGGGAATTCGGGATGAAAGGCCACGGCAAGGTTCGCCGGAAGGGTCCAGGGGGTGGTGGTCCAGATCACCACGGAGGTGCCGGGGCGGCCCAGCCCGTCGGGGAGGGCGCCTTCCTGCCCCGCCGCCACGGGGAACTTGACGAAGACGGTCGGGGACCGATGGTCCGCGTATTCCACTTCCGCCTCGGCCAGGGCCGTTTCGCAGTGGATGCACCACTGGACGGATTTCATCCCCTTGTACGCGTACCCCTTCTGGAAGCACTCGTGGAAGGCAGAGGCGATGGAGGCCTCGTACGGATAGTCCATGGTCCTGTACGGGTTCTCCCAGTCCCCGAAGACCCCCAACCGAATGAACTCCTCCCGCTGGATGGCGATGAACTTCTCCGCGTATTCCCGGCAGTGGCGGCGGAAGGTGTGGATGTCCTCCTCGCGGACCTTCCGGCCCTTCTCCTTTTCGATCTGAAGCTCGATGGGCAGGCCATGGCAGTCCCAGCCCGGCCGGTAGGTCACCCGGTAGCCTTCCATGGTCTTGGACTTGATGATGAAGTCCTTGAGCACCTTGTTGAGTGCGTGGCCCAGGTGAATGCGCCCGTTGGCGTAGGGCGGGCCATCGTGGAAGGAGTACACCGGACACCCCCTGCGTGCGGACTGAATCTGGGTGTAGATCCCCGCCTTTCTCCAAGCATCGAGCTGTTTCGGCTCCCGCTGGGCCAAGTTGGCCTTCATGGGAAAGTCCGTCTTGGGAAGGTTCAGGGTGTCTTTCCAGTCCGCGCCCACGGCTTCCTCCTGAAACGATTGATTTTACAACAGAGCCCTTCCCTCATCAACGCAAACGGCCGGTTGGTGCGCCCGGAGCGACGGGTGCCCGTCGGAGGGGCCTGGAACGCGGACCACCAGGGGAAGCGGCCCCGGGGCCGAAAAAAGGTGGGCCCCCCGGCCGGAGTTCCGGCCGGGGAGTGAGGGTTGAGGTAGGGTTCGATTTTAGGTGGGGAAACGGTTGAGGAAGGAGGTCGCCAGCGGCGCCCTTGTTGTCAGGAAAGAGCATCTCAGGTGGGGTTTAAGCATGGCTGCCCCCGGTGGTCCCGGTCGGCTTGGCTGCAGGAGCCGAACCGGCGCCTTCGGAGGACGCGCCCCCTCCCGCGGGGCGCGCGTAATCGGTCACGTAAAATCCCGAACCCTTGAACTGCAGCGCTGGAACGGAAAACATCTTGTGCACCGATCCTCCGCAGTTCGGGCAGGACGTGACCAGGGGATCCGAGAGCTTCTGGATCCTCTCGAATCTCCGGCGGCACAGTTCGCATTCGTACTCGTAAATGGGCATTTCTCGCACCGTCTTCTTTATTCCGGAGGCAAGTTTAGTCCGTCGGGACCTTCTTGTCAAGTCCTCAGGTCCAGAACGAATACTTCGTTCACGGCTCCTTGGGGGAATTGGCCTCTGCCGGCTCGCCCCCCTTTCTTCGCATATACATAGCCCGGTTTCCAATCGGGACCAGGGCTGAAAACGCCGTTCCAATTCCTGGGTGCCCGGCCGCATTCCCAGGGATGCGCCCTCCCCCAGGTCCAGAGCGTGTACAATGACCGTGCGGAGGGTTCACGATGGAGGATGCGGTCCGACGCCTGTTGGCGGCCCTGGGGGAGAATCCGGATCGGCCCGGCCTGAAAAAGACTCCGACGCGGGTGGCCGAAAGCCTCCTGGAGCTGACGCGGGGGCATCGGGAACCTCTTGAGCCGATCCTGGAGGGCTCCGTCTTCGAAGACCCCTCCGAGGCCATGGTCCTGGTCAAAGGCATCCCCTTTTACAGCCTTTGCGAACACCACCTCCTGCCCTTCTTCGGTAAGGCCCACGTCGCCTATGTCCCGAACGGCCGATTGATGGGGCTCTCCAAGATCCCCAGGATCCTGGATCATTACGCCCGCCGCCTGCAGGTCCAGGAGCGGCTCACGGAGCAGGTGGCGGACACGCTCACCGAGGCCTTGAAGCCACGGGGGCTGGGGGTCGTGCTGGAAGCGACCCACCTCTGCATGGTCATGCGGGGCGTGCAAAAGGAGGGAAGTTCCGCGGCCACTTCCGCCTTGCGGGGATCCTTTCTGCGAGACGCCAGGACGCGTGCCGAGTTTCTCGGGCTGATCCGGTCGGCGGGGGGGCCGGAGGATACCGGCTGGGACCACCGAGGCCCGTGAGTCACGGACCCTGAAGCACTGCGGTTCCCGGCGGAGGTTCGAAGGCGAAGAGGGACGGGTCCACCCGGTCCAGAGGCTCCAGGCCCGACAATTCAAGGGTGATCTCGTTCCCGAGGGCGTCCCGGAAGTAGACCCGATTCAGTCTTCCGGTGGACGCGTCCGCGGCCGCCTCAAGGTTCCGCACCCCCGAAGTGGTGTCTTTCAGGGCCAGCTTCAGGATGAGGAGACGACCGAGCCGCTCCACGCCCTCGCAGACCACTTCCGCTTCGAGGTTGCCTTCGCCGGACAGGAGCCTCAGAGCCACGGGAGCATCGCCCGCGTCCATCCGCCGCACGAAGGCCTGCCGCTCGGCCGGCAAATAGAGGACGGACCGTTTCCCATCCGCCACGGCCAGCTTGCCAGGGGGTACGGTGTACTCCCACCGGGTCCGCCCCCCCTCGGCCAGAATCAGCGTGCCCTCCTCGGTCTCGTTCTGGTTCAGGGAGGGGGATCGGAGGACGTGGCGGAATCCGGCCCGGACTCCCGCGGCGCCCCGGGTGGCTTGCAGCACCTTCCGGAACGTCTCCGCACACGGCGCGGGCGGCTCGTCCCCCCATGCCTCTGGGAGGCAGAAAACAAGGGCCAACAACCCGGAGAGGAAAAGCCTGCGCAGTATGGGGCGAGGGAGAGTCATGACCTGTCCTATTTCGAAGGGGCCTGGAGAGGGGTCCCGGACCCGTCGGATCCCTCCCATCGAGGGACGACCCAGACGACATAGCCCATCGGGCCCTCGGCCCCTTCGCGGGTGAGGTAGAAGGGGGCCGGTTCGCCGGCGAGGAGGCACTTTTCGTCCTCGATGGACAGGAGGGGAAGAGGCAACTTGGAAGCGGAGAGCATGCGCCCCGCCACCTCCACTTTCAGGCAGAGGCGCCCCGATTCGATGGACAGCGGTTTCAGCGTCAGATCGTACGCCTCGGTCTCCCAGACCACTTTTCTCGGGGGGGCCTCCGGGGAGGGGAGATCCGAAGCCCCGTCGGCCTTCTTCCTGTCCTTTTCCTTCTTCTTTTTCCCCGACTCCGGCTCCACAGCGATGGAGAAGCTCTGACCCGCCTTGAGCTGGGGCGGCTCCTGCCCCGGCTGGATCACGGGAAGACCCTCCGTCCAGTCCGACTCTTCGCCGGAGGCTGTACCGTCGCTCCACCGCGGCACCTTTCGCTCGTAGTGGTGGCTCACGGCTTGCCCCTCCAGGGACTGGAGCTGCAACGCCTCCAGCTCCACTCGGTGGGCCCCGATCCACTTCTCGACCCGGACGAGGAACCCCATCGGCGGTAGGGGCGCCCGAGCCGGGGGGGGAGCCTCGTCGAGCGAGGCGGACACGGAGTACACGACGCGGGTGCCGGTCCCCGGATCCACGAAAGCCTCCATCACCTGCTCGCCCGGGTGGGTGAAGGCCATCTCGCGGGCCCGGCTGACCACCTCCCCGCCCATCGGTGTGGACTCCGAGAGAAGGATCAGTCGAAGGACCCCGTCTTCTCCCACGACGGGCCGGACCAAGAGGCGGAGCCCAAGGTCCAGGCGGGCTTTCCGGGAGGCGTTTTCCACCTGGAGGCGGCGGAGCAATTCCGCCGGCTTCCCCAGGGGAAGGTGGGCCGAAAAAGCCCCCGCCTCCCGAAGCGCCTGGGATTCTCCCATGGTGAGGATCCGGATGGTGGTCTCGGCGAAACGGGCCTCGCCCTCGGCGGCCTCGGCCGCCGGAACCCGGGCCATCGCAAGAAGCGCGGCCAGGATCCAGGTGCAGACGAGGGTGTGGGATCTCCGCATGAAGCCAGGATACGGCCCTCGATCGAGACGGGTCAACGCGCTACCTCCCCGGCCTTGAATGTGCTATATTTAGCGTATGGCGGCCGAGGGAAAGGTGTGGTTTTCGGTGGGGGACACCCTGGTGTACCCCGGCTATGGCGTGGGGCAGGTCCAGGAGATCCAGGAACGGACCATGGACGGCCGGACGCGGGTCTTCTGCGTCCTGCTGGTGCGCGAGGCGGACAGCGAATCCAAGGTCATGATCCCCATGGACAACGTTCAAGAAGTCCGTCTCCGCCGCCCCTCCACACCCAAGGAGGCCGAGGAGGCCCTCGCCTATCTGTCGGGCTCTCCGGCGGACATCGTCTCCTCATGGCGCGAGCGGTTCTCGGCCCACGGGGAGATGCTCGCCCAGGGCGACCTCGCATCCATCGCGAAGGTCCTGAAGGCCCTGTACGTTCTCAACTCCAGAAAACCCCTCTCCTTCCGCGAAAAGAAGATGTACCAAAAGGCCTTGCTCCTTCTTTCTGCGGAAGTGGGGCACGCCCTGTCCCGCCCGCGTGCCCAGATGGAAGCCGAAGTCCTCGAGCGCCTCGCCGGTCTCGGCCGCACCTGAACCACCCTCATTGCTGCGAATCCGTAAGACGGGCGCCAAGCGGGAGAAACCCGCTCCCCCGAGAATGGCCTTCCATGAAAGCGGTCCATTGAGGAGGAGACGATGAAAAAGTGGCTGATCTCAGGAACCCTGGCGGCCCTGGCCATGGGGGCTCTCGCCCAGGACGTCCGGACCCTGAACGGGGCCGGTGCGACCTTCCCCTACCCCATCTACGCCAAGTGGTCCTACGAGTACAAGAAGGCATCGGGCGTGGGCCTGAATTACCAGTCCATCGGTTCCGGGGGCGGCATCCAGCAAATCAACAACCGCACGGTGGACTTCGGGGCCAGCGACGCCCCGGTGAAGGATGAGGATCTCGCCCAGCGGGGGCAGGTCCAGTTCCCCACGGTGATGGGCGGGGTCGTGGCCATCGTCAATCTGGACGGGATCGCCTCCAACCAGATCCGTCTGACGCCGGATGCGCTCGCCGACATCTTCCTGGGGAAGATCACCAAGTGGAACGATCCTCGTCTGGCCGGCCTGAACCCGGGAGTCAAGCTCCCCTCCAAGGACATCGTCGTCGTCCATCGCGCCGACGGTTCGGGCACCACCTGGATTTTCACCAACTACCTGTCCAAGGTCTCCAAGGAATGGAAGGACAAGGTGGGCAACGACAAGTCGGTGAGCTGGCCCGTGGGCCTCGGCGGCAAGGGCAACGAGGGCGTGGCGGCCTACGTCAAGCAGGTGAACGGCGGAATCGGGTACGTGGAATACGCCTACGCCAAGCAGAACAACCTGACCACCGTCCTTCTGAAGAACCGGGACGGACAGTTCGTGGCTCCCAATCTGGCCTCCTTCCAGGCGGCCGCCGCCAGCGCCGATTGGAAGAACACGCCGAACTACGCGGTGATCCTTACGGACCAGCCCGGGAAGGACACATGGCCCATCGTCGGCGCCACCTGGATCCTCATTTACAAGGATCAGCCGGACATGGACCGCGCCCAGACCCTGCTGAAGTTCTTCGACTGGTCCCTCCGCAAGGGAGGGAAGCTGGCGGAGGAAATGGACTACGGCCCTCTCCCCGCTCCGGTCGTCGATCAGATCTCGCAGACCTGGGCGACCCAGGTCAAGTGCAAGGGCAAGCCCGTCTGGAACGCCTCCATGCAAACGAAGTGACGTCCGTTGACCCCGCGTCAATGATGCGGAAGGGCCGGGGCGTTCCCCGGCCCTCCTCTTTTCCTGGCCCCGTTCCCACCCCTCACATGACCCAGGCGTAGCCGACTTTGAAGAAGACCGTCCGATCGGTCTGGGTCAGGCCGACCTGGGCGGTCCCGAGATACCGGTCCGAATAACCCAGGTACAGGCCCGTTTGAGGGTTGACCCGGTAGCTGAACAAGATCTGGCTCAAGAGTTCGCGGTGGCGCGGAGCGGGCGGGTCGGCGTAGAGAGACTCGCGAAAGGCATAGTCCGCCCGCTGAAGGATGACCCGCAGGAAGGCCCGGGCGTCGATCTGGTAGACCGCGCGAAGTTCCGTCAGGTGGGCCCGATAGAGAAGGCCTTGGGGGACCCACAGCCGCTCGTAGACGTGACCGAGGGCCAGCCGGAAGCGCCTGCCCGACGTCATGCGGACCTCGGGGTTGAGCCGAAGTCGCCTGGCCCGGCGCGCGTCCGAGTAATCCACGTCGTCGCCGAAAAAGGAGTTCCATTCCAGAATCAGGTTCCCGGCCGGCTGGAAACCCGCGCTCAGGCGCAGGTTGTCGTGGCCAAATTCCTTGCCCCGGTAAGACTGGCGGCCCGAGTACACAAGTCCATAGACCCTGGACTGGCGAGGACCGTGGTGCTCGACGAATGCCCCGTACACCTCCCGCAGACGACGGCCCGACGAATCTCGAGTGAGTTCGTAGCCCACCCACATCTGGGCCTCGTTGAACCAGTGGCGGGGGTCGTCGCTGTACCAGTTCCGGAGGATCCCCGTATCCAGGAAGGTGAAGCCGACCTGGGGTACAAAGCCCAGGTCGGATCGGAACTCGTCCGAGAACCGCTGGACGTGAACGTACTGCTCCCAGTCCCTGGTCTCGTGCATGTACATGAGGTCGAAGGCCGCCCCCCGGAAGGCGCCCGACGGCTCCCCGAGGGATTCCGCAACCCTCTCCGGGTATCGGGTCTTGGACCCTACGGCCGTGACCCGCAGCGTGTGCTCGGGCGTGAACCGGAGCGCCGCGTCGGCTCCGAGGATCCGGTTGAAATAGCCCCCCTCCCCAGCCCGGTCCGTCGCGATGAGGCCCACCGTGGAAGACCTTCCGAGGTCGTATCGGTACCGGAGCGCGCCCGCCTGGCTCGGCCCATCCAAGGTGGTTTCCCGGGAGAACTGGCTCGAGGGAAGAAGAAGATTGGTGGTCTCATCCTGCACGAAGAAGGCGCCCAGCACCCCCTTGCCCACCTTCCCGGAGACCTTGGCCCCCCACGCGGGATCGGCCAGGGTCCGGGTGTACACCACGTCCATCGGCAGTTGGAAGTAGTCCATTCCCTCCAGGAAAAAGGGCCTCTTCTCAGGGTAGTAGAGGGCGAATCGGGTGTTCACGTCGAGCTGGGCGGCGTCCGCTTCCACCTGGGAGAAGTCCGGGTTGACCGTCCCGTTGAGGGTTACGTTGGGGGTGAGGCTCCACCTCGCCGTGATCCCCGGGTCCAGCTTGGACTCCGTTCGCTCGAAGGGCCCGTCCGGAAAGCCCTGCCTGCGTTCCGACACAGTCCCCGTCAGGGTCGGGTCCAGTTCCATGTTGCGGCCCGGATCGGCCCCCGCGAACCCTTGGATGAGTATCGCTTGGCACAGGTAGCAGTTGTTTCCGCGATCTCTCGGGAAGGCGCCGATGTGATGCCGCACGCCCCTTGGGTAACTGCGCACGGCGTCAAAGCGCCAGACCTGGTCCTCCCGGCTCGGCTGAAACCGCAGGGAGCTGAACGGTATGGACATCTCCACCACGTACCCTTCGGGGGTGATCCGGCCCGCCGAATCCCAGATGGCGTCCCAGGCGCCGCTCTCCCCTCCTCCCGTGACCTCAATGGAGTCCCCTTGAATTCCGAGGGGATTGCAGACGAAATCGTAGGCCCTTCGGGCATCGTTGAACGTATCCAGAACCAGGGCCACCCAGTCGTCGTCGTAGATGTCGTCCCGATCCGAGAACCGGGCCAGGATCTGAGATGGATCCGGGTCCTTGGCCAGAAAGGCCGCGTACAGATGGCGGGGGCCGAAGGCCAGATAGACCGTAGTCTCAACGGGGGCGGCGATGTTCTCCCCGGGACGGACCTCCGTGTTCACGGGGATGGAGAGGGCTTGCCTCCAGGCTGGCTCATCGAGGAGCCCGTCCACCTTCACGGGGCTCTCGATTCGGGGCACTCGGAGCGGTTCCGGAGGGGAGGCGGGCGCGGGGGCGGCGGCCGCCCGCCAAGAAAGACCCGCCATGAGCCCGACGAGCGGGAGCGTCTTCACCGGATGCCCACCCCCCCCGTTCCCGGGAGGAGACGTTCGAGCCCGTCCAGTTCCAGGACGAATTCGTCCCCGAAGTGGTACGCCAGCGCGTCGCGCGATCCCCGGTACAGGCTCTTGCCGGATCCCAGGCAGGCGAGGGACCCGTCCTCCACTTCCAGGGCGGGAACCAGGGTTCCCTCCGCGAAGGTCAAGGGAAAGAGGGCGCTCACGAGGGGTTTGAGCCCGTACACTTCCAGGCCCGATTCGAGACAGTAGGCGTGAATGTGGCAGCCCCGGCCGTCCCGGTCCAAGAAGACGCACGCGCCTTCCTCCGCCCGGGTCCGGCCCACCCGGCCGCCGGGGAACTCCAGATCCGCCCGGATTTCGGTCTCGAACCACCGCTCCCTCGACTTGCCCATCCGAACTTCGAGGGGCCCGGCGTGGGCGAACAGCCGCGCCATGTTCGACGTGTCCACGTCCACTCCCCAGGAGCAACATTGGTCCTTGCAGAACGAGCAGGCTCGGCAGTCCGCGAAGTAGGTCCGCCGGAAGATGGCCTCGTGGACCGCCCGGATCCGGGGCGCCCCCTGACGGGCCTGGTAGGGCCTGGAAAGGTCCCGAATCACCGCGTCTCCTTCGAGGACCCTATGGGGTCCGCCATCCAGACGGGAGCCCGGTTCGCGCCTCGCGCCCGCCGCGCCCTTTCGGAGCGGAAGGCGCGGGCGCCCGGCTTCGCCCTCATTCCCACTCGATCGTGCCCGGCGGCTTGGTCGTCACATCCAGACCCACGCCCGAGATCCCCGGCAGCACGGAAAGGGACTCGGCAAGCTCCCTCAGGAGGCTTTGAGGGAGCACCGCGGGTCGAGCCGTCATGGCGCGCTCCGACAAGACCGGGCGGACCACGATAAACTCCCGGCCCGCCCCGTCCACCTCGAGCGGAACCAGGACCGTGGGGCATTGCCACACCTCCCGGTACAGGCCGTGGCGCCTCAGCCCCTCCATCACGAGCGCGTCCGCCTCGCGCAGAAGGTCCAGGCGCTCGCGGGTGACCGTCGCGGGCAGGGGGCGGATCCGGGAAAAACCCTTTCCTGACAGATCGAGGACGCAGCGGTTCACGCCCGGCACCTCTTGAAAAATCCGGGCGGCAAGGGTTTCGGCATCGGCGGGGCGGGCCTTCCAGATCAGGACCGGATGCTCGTAGGAGCGGAGGTCGGCCTTCACGCCCACGGACCGAATGGGGAGGAGACCCGCGCCGATCCCCGCGCCCCGCGCCAGGCGGCCCAGGGCCTCGGCCGCTCCGGGCTCCGGCATCACGGGCTCCCCGTCCGAGCACAAGAGCCGGATGCCCAATCCGGGGCCCGGGAAGGGGTGGCGCCAGACGAGGAAGTCGGGAAGCCCAAGCGCTTCACCCAGCTCCCGAACTTCCACCTTGTACAGGTCCTTCAGGGGCTCGATGACCCGCCCTTCGGCGATCATGGCCTCCACGGCGGGCACGCGGTTGTGGTGGGTCTTGATGACGTCGGCTCGCCGGGTGCCGCCCGTCTCGATGGTGTCCGGGTAGATGGTCCCCTGGGCCAGGAGGCAGCCCCCCAGGTCCAGACGCGCGGCCTCGTCCTCGAAAACCTCCAAAAAGGTGTCCCCGATGATCCGGCGCTTCGCCTCGGGGGCCACGACCCCCTTCAGCGCCTCCAGAAACCGGGCCGAAGCGTCCGCGAAGTGGAGATTGGCCTCCCAGCCCCGGCGGCGGAATTCGGCCAGGACGGCGTCGCATTCCCCCTTCCGCATGAGGCCGTTGTCCACGTGGAGGAGGTGGACCTTCTCGGGCCCCAGGGCCGTGCCGAGCAGGACGGCGCACACCGTGGAATCCACTCCCCCGCTGGCGAGGAGGAAAACGGGGCGGTCGCCCGCCTGGCGCCGGATCTCCTCCAAGACCTCCTCCTCCACGCGCTGGACGGTCCAGTCCGGGCGGCAGCCGCAGATTTTGAGGACGAAGTTCGCGATCATCGCCTCGCCGTGGACGGTGTCGTCCACTTCGGGGTGGAACTGAAAACCGTACCGTTTCAGTCCGTCGTTAGCGATGGCCGCGTTCGGGTGCGGGTCTCCTCCGGGGACGATGGAGGCCCCGATTTCCCGGAACCCGGGCGGAAGGACCGTCACCGTGTCCCCGTGGCTCATCCAGACGGTTTCTTCCTCCCCGAGCCCCTCGAAGATGGGGCTTGTTCCAAGGATTCGCAGGATGGCGGGGCCATATTCCCGCTGGGCGTGCTCCACCTGGCCCCCGTACCGTTTGGCGATCTCCTGGTGGCCGAAGCAGAATCCCAGGATCGGAATGGGCAGGTCGTAGATGGCCTTGTCGTAGGCGCTGTCCTCGTCGTGGGAAGAGAGGGCCGGACTGCCCGAGAGGATGATGCCCTTGTAGGCGGCGAACCGCTCGGCGGGATCCTCGGGCTGGAGGATTTCGGCGAGGACCTTCAGGCGGCGGACCTTGGTGGCGATGAGGTGCGCGTACTGCCCGCCGAAATCCACCACCGCGATCTTGTCGTGTCCGGTCATCGGGACTCCTCGGGAAAGAGAGGCTCGACGGGCCTCCCGGTCGGCAAGGCGGCCTTCATCGCGAGGCCCTTTTCCTGGCCGCTTCGAAGAGGGCCAGGGAGGCGGCCACCGAAGCGTTGAGGGAGTCAAACTCCCCGGCCATGGGGATCTTGAGTTTCAAGTCGCAGAGTTCGCCCACCAGCCTGGACAGCCCACGCCCCTCCGCGCCCACCACGATCACCGCACCGGACTCCCACGGGACGGACGCGGTCCACAAGGAGGCCCCCGATGCGTCCAGGCCGATGCGGACCATCCCCGCCTGACCCGCGGCCCGCAGAAACAGGCTTTGATTGGAGACCAGGGCCACCCGGAGGTGCTCGCAGGCGCCCGCCGAAGCCTTCGCCACGGCGGGAGTGATCCTCGCCGCGTGGTGGCTCCGGAGGGTGACGCCGGTGGCTCCGGCGCAGAGGGCGCTTCGCAGGATGGCCCCCACGTTCTGGGGGTCCGTCAGGTTGTCCAGGGCGGCCACCAGCGCGTTCTCCGACGGCTCCAGGAGGTCCCTCCAGTCCGCGTACGGGAAATCGCCCACCTCGGCGGCCACGCCCTGGTGGTTCGGGGACCCGCAGAGCCGGTCGCAGGCCTCCCGGTTCACGAAGAAGGGCTTCACGGACGGTTCGGCCCCCGCCGCCCGGGCCAATTCCCACAGGCGGTCCGCACTGGTGACCCAGAGTTTCCGGACCGGCCGCCGTGCCGCCTTGAGGCATTCGGCGACGGGGTGGATGCCGTACAGGATGTCCACCTCATCTCCTCCCGAGAAGGGCGCGGGCTTTCCGCAGGTCACCTGGACCGATGGCGGCCAGGTAGGGAGAAGGCAGCGCCGGACGGCCCACGTCCCCGAGAGGAATATACCGCACCTGGGACGCGGCGTTCTTCTTGTCGGACCGGGCCGCTTCCAGGATGTCCCGATCCGGCCACTCGTCCCGCATGGGGTCCAGGCCGAGCCGTCGCACGGCGGCCTGGACGCGGACCAGGAGCGGAGGCGCGGCGTACCCTTGCGCGACGGACAGCGCCGCCTCCCAACAGAGGCCGGCGGCCACCGCGTCGCCGTGGCGCAGGCGATAGCCGGACAGGCGTTCCAGGGCATGCCCTACCGTGTGGCCGGCGTTCAGCAGGTTCCGTTCCCCGGTGCGTTCCTCCGGGTCCCGGTCGACCACGGCCCCTTTGATTCGGATGGAGCGCTCCACGAACCCCGAGAAGGCGCTTGGGTCCCGGGCCATGCGGCCGGGCTGGGCGGACCCGGCGGCTTCGAAGTGGTCCTCGTCGGCGATGAGGCCGTGCTTGAGGCACTCCACGAGTCCGGAACGGATCTCCGCCATGGGAAGGGTGGACAAGGTGGACAGGACCGCGCAGACGGCCGCGGGCGGGTGGAACAGGCCCACCAGGTTCTTGCCGGCCGGGGTATTGACAGCCACCTTGCCGCCCACGGAGGCGTCCACCATCCCGAGGAGGGTGGTGGGGAGGTTGATGAACGGCACGCCGCGCATGAAGGTGCCCGCGGCGAATCCAACCAGGTCCATCACGACTCCGCCGCCCAGGGCGAGGACGACCCCCTGTCGGTCGAGCCCCTCCGCGAAGAGGGCGTCCTCCAGCCGTTCCTTCTGGCGGCGCGTCTTGTTCCGCTCCCCCCCTCGGATGCACACCCGCGCGAGGCCGGGAAACATCCGTTCCAGGCCGGTGATGGCGCGGTTCAGGACAGGCAGGAGGCGCGTTTCGGTGCACAAGACGGGGCGCCTATTCCCCACGGCCTCGCGGAGGAAGGACTCCGCGTCCTCGAGGAAGGGGCACACAAGCACCGGATGGAGGGAAAGGGGGACAGGGGCGGGACGAGTCGCGCGCACTGAAGAGAGACGAGGGGAGTCCCGCACGGGCGGGACTCCCCGGTGGTTCGTCACATCTTCACGAAGATGATCACCATCGTGTAGAGGGCCAGGGACTCGATGAAGGCCAGACCGATGATCATCATGATCTGCAGCTTGTCGGCCATACCGGGGTTCCGGGCCGAACCCTCGCAGGCCGCGGAGATCGCCTTGCCCTGCGCGAGGCCGCAGATGGCGGAGGCGAAGGCCATGGAGAAGCCGGCGGCCAGAACGCCCAGGGTGTCCTTGCCCATACCGGCGGCCGCGGCGGCTCCCTCTTCGGCGAAGGCCGGTGCCGCCAACATCAGGAGCAGAGCTCCCACCAGAATCGTCAGTGCCTTTTTCCTCACGGACTTCCTCCTTTCGCTACCGAGCTTCCCTCAGTGGTGTTCCACCGCCCCCGCGATGTAGATCA
>JBFMHB010000032.1 GCA_040752915.1 Acidobacteriota bacterium | reverse complement strand
TCCTCGAAGGCCGCTCCCTCCACGAACTCAAGGCGAGCAGACAGCGCCAGCAAGGTCTCCACCTCGCTCAGCGATCCACGGGCGATGTAGAAAAATTGTCGCCGCTCTTGCTGGCCTCTTCGGGCCATTCCCTCCGCGATGTTGGCGGGGATGCTCACCGCCGCCCGCCGCACTTGCGCCGTCATTCCGTAGAGTTCCTCCTTCGGAAACCGGCCTGTGGCCGCGTACACCGCTTGAGCAAGGTCCATGGAGACCTTCCACACCTCCAGACTCTCATGCGGCCGGGCTCTTCCCAGCATTCTCTCCCCTACTCTCCTACTCCCCTACTCACTTACTCTCCTACTCTCTTACTCCCCTACTGACCTACTTACCTACTCACCTACTCACCTACTCTCCTACTCTCCTACTCACCTACTCACCTACTCACCTCTCCCCCCCCACCGGCCTCCTTCGAAGCTACATATACCCCAGCCCCTTGAGCTTTTCGGCGAGTTCGGCCTCCTCGCCCTGGGCGAGGGAGGGGCCGGAGGCGCCGCGGAGGTGGGCGTACGAGGCGGTGGCGGGGGAGGGAGCGGAGCGGAGGGCCCGATGGAGGACGCGGCCGTCCATGTCGTCTCCCGGGGGCAGGCCCAGGGCGGCGAGAAGGGTGGGCGTCACGTCCTCCAGCGTGGCGCCGGAGAGGTCGGCCTTTCGGAAGGAGGGCCCGTGGAGGAGGAGGATGCCGTCCCTCCGGTGCGAGCCGGACTTGTCCACTCCGTACTGGGAGGCGGGCGCGAAGGCGGACTCGCTCCAGTCCACGCGGTAGGCGAAGCGCCCATCCTCCTGGATGAGGAGATCCGGCGCTTCGTGGACGAAGGGCCCATGGTAGACCTCTTCCCGGAGGTGGACGGCCTCGGCCACGGGGAGGCCCGTGGCGGGGTCTTTCAGGGAGAGGATTTCGCGCCTCAGTTCCTCCCTCAGCGCCTCGTACTCCGGCCCCGGCTCCACGGTGCCCACGGGCTGGCGGCCCCGGACGTTGAGGTAGATGGAGCGCCCCGACACGGAGGCGTAGAAGGCCCGCGTGCGGCTCCAGTCGATGAAGCCGAGGGGATTGGCCAGCGGCGAGGCCTTCACGTTGCGCCTCAGCCAGGTCCTCGCCCCCGCCGGGACGGCGGCCTTGAGGGCGCGCTTCCACAGGGGTTTGCGGATCAGTTCCCGCGATACGGGCAGGGGGGCCAGGTAGCCGCGGTCGCACAGGACGCGGTTGAAGAAGACGTCCGTGTGGAGGGGGCCGAAGCCGTGGTCCGACAGGACGCACACGTCCGCCTCCGGACCCAGGGCCGCGCTCAGCCGCTCCATCCCCTCGTCCACGCGGCGGTAGTAATCCAGGACGGCGTTCTTGAGGCGGGGAGGGGCCTCCTCGTGGCGGGGGTGGGCCTCGTCCATGAAGCGCCAGAAGAAGTGCATGACCCGGTCCAGGTCGTCGTAGACGAAGATTCCCGCGTCGCAGGAGTGCCGCTCCATGCGGTCCAGGAACAGCCGCTCCTGGAGGTCCGTGAGGGCGTAGAGCTGGTCGAGGTACGCCTCCAGCCTTCCCGCCGCGATGAGGTGGGGATCGGCCCCCAGGCGGAAGCCGGGGAAGTCCCGGGGCAGGGCCCGGCGCTCGCTCTCGGGATGGGCCCACGGGCCCTCCAGGCCGGGCGTTCCCATGCCCGTGACGAAGAAGCCCTCCACCGCATCGGCGGGATAGGTGCAGGGCACGTTGAAGACGCCCACCCGGCGGCCCGCCGAGGAGAGGATCTCCCAGAGGGCGGGCGCCCGCCGGTCCGAGGAGGAGAGGACGCGCGGCGCCCAGGCCCCCTCATCGAGGGTGAAGAAGTCGAAGACGCCGTGCTTTCCCGGGTTCACGCCCGTGAAGGCCGTGGTCCACCCCGGCGGGGTCAGGTTGGGCGTCACCGAGCGGAGGGGGCCCCAGGCGCCCTCCGCCATGAGCCGCTGGAAAAAGGGGAGGCGGCCCGCATCGGCCCAGGGCTTGATCAAATCCCACGTGGCGCCGTCGAGGCCGAGGACCACGAGGCGGCTCATGGGAGGCTCCTTCGAAGCTTCCCCACCAGCTCCCGCTCCTCGGGTTCGGGGCCCAGGAGCCACCAGAGGGAAGGGTAGGCCAGGACCGAGAGGGCGGCGCCGGCGACGGGGTGAACGAGGAAGGCGACGGCGGCCCCGGCCGAAGCGGAGAGCGCCAGGGCGAGGCCGGGTTTGAGGAGGGTGCGGTCCCAGGGGGCGATCTTGAGAAGGACCCAGATTTCCACGGCCCGGGCCACGTTCACGAGGCAGAGGGAGAGGGCCGCGGAAACGGCGGCGCCCAAGGGACCGTAGCGGGGGATGAGGAGGAACATGAGGCCCAGGTTTCCGAGCCCGAAGCACACCGCGTTGGCGAGGTTCACCTTGGGGTGTCCCGTCATGGTGATGAGGGTCCCGTTGGCGCCGAAGGCTCCCGAAAAGGCCTGCCCGAGGGCCAGGATCAGGAGGGCGAGGGCGCCCGCCGCGTACTCGGGGCCGAAGAGGGCCAGGACGTACTTTCCCGCCAGCGCCAGGGGCAGGGCGACGAAGGTGGAGGCGAGGAATATCCAGCGGGTGGAGGTGCGGTAGAGTCGCGCGAGTCCGTCGGAGTCGCCCTTCTCCTTCAGTCCGGAGAAGGAGGGGGCCAGGGAGGCCGAGAGGGCCTCCGTGGGCATGTTCACGGCCGTGGCCAGGCGCGAGGCCACGACGTAGATGCCCACCTCCGCCCGGGTCCGAAAGGCGCCCATCACCAGCACGTCGGACCAGAGGATCAGGTAGTTCATCAGGTTGAGGAACATGACCGGCGTGGAGAAGCGCAGGATGCCGCGCCGGTCGCCGTTCGCGTCCCGTCCGGCGGGCAGGGCGGCCAGGCGCCGCTTCAGGCTCCAGGCGCCGGCCAGGAGGACGAGGAGGGCCGCCGCTCCGAAGCAGAGGACCACCGCTTCCACCGTCCGCGACACGCCGAGGGCGCCGAGGAGGAGCAGGGTGAAGACCAGCGGGTGGGCCACGCGCTCGATGAAGACCTTTTCACGGATCGCCTTGAGGCCCTGGAGCCCGCCCGCGCAGACGTTGTACAGGACGAGAAAGGGGAGCGCCAGCGCCAGACCCGCCAGGGGGAGCGCCAGGTCTTCCTTTCCGAAGACGTCCACGGCCAGCCAGAGGCTGAGGACCACGAGGGAAAGGGCCCCCATGAGGCCCGAGACGAGAGCCACCCGCAGGACCCACGAAAGGGTCCACCGGAGCCTCGCCCACTGGGAGGTCTCCGCCGCTCCCGCCACGAAGTGGGTGAGGGCCGTGGGGAAGCCCAGGGAGGCCGGCACGGTGGAGACGGTGACCACCGTATTGGCCAGGCTGTACACGCCGAAGAGATCGGCGCCCAGCATGCGGGTCAGGATCAGCGTATTGAGGTAGCGGACCCCGGCCCCGCCCAGGTTCAACACCCCCGCCCAGGACCCCTGGCGGGCCGTGGCGCCCAGTGGGTCCCCGCGCCCCTTCTCCCCGGGGGCCTTCGCGTCAACCTTCATCATGTCCTCGCCTTGCGTCTTTCGTCTCACGCCTCCCCTCGCCGGGACTAGGGGACGAAGGGACTGGGAAGAATCGAAGACAGGCGCGCGAGGGCCCCGCCCTACGATCTTGCTGGTCGCCATTGCGTCTAAACCCGAAATCCATGCCTGTCCAAAATAGGACTGCTTGTCGCCTTCGAACCGCGGCCGGGCCCTGGCCGCGCCCTAGGCGCGGCGCTGCGCCGGCGGCCCGGGACGGGCCTTCCTCCGCTTCGCTCCGGAAGGCAGACAGCACAATGCGGGCCCAAAAAGATCTAGGAAAGCCGTGTCCGAAATCCCAAATTCCAAATCCCAAATGTCCTTTCTTCGTCTCGCGCCTCCATCGGGCTCCCGAGGCGCTACATGTATCCGAGTTCCTTGAGCCGCCCGGCGATCTCCCCTTCGGCGTCCCCCGCCTCGCCCCAGGCCGCGCGGATTTCGGGGCGCGAGGAGAGCCAGGCGCCGAGGGCCGCCTGAAGGCGCGCTCCGGCTTCCGCCGCTCGGGCCGGGGCCGGCGCGCCGTCGCGCCGGAAGAGGGTCCCCTCCTCCAGGGCGAGCCCCCATTTGTTCGGAGAACCGGGGACCTGCTCCACGTGCACCCATTCGCGATCCCGAGCGGCCCTCAGGAAGTTGTCCACGTGCTCGGCGAACACGACGGAGTGCCCGCCGTCCCGGCCCGCCGCCACGGCGGAGAGGTCCCTGCCCTCGTAGAGCGGCTCCTCGAAGCCCGCGAGGCTCGCGGCCGTGGGCGCCATGTCCACGTGCTGGACGAGGGCGTCCACCCGCTCCCCCGCGTGCCGGCCGCCGGGGAAGCGGACCCTCAGGGGCACCTTGACCGTCGTGTCGAAGAGCTTCTTGTGGGCGCAGTAGACCCCGTGATCTCCCAGGAGGCACTCGCCGTGATCGGCGGTGAGGAAGACCAGGGACTCATCCCACGCGCCCCGGGCTTTCAGCACCTCGAAGAAACGGCCGAGGCAGGCGTCCTGGTAGGCCACGGCGGCTCGGTAGCGCTGGGGAAAGTGCTCCAGGGGGACCTTCCAGGCGTACTCGGGGAAGTCCGGGCTGAACCAGCCGGCTTTCCGGAACTGTTCGCGCACGGGCACGTCGGCCCGGGTCGGGGCCACGTGGCTTCGGAGGAAGTCCCGCGGGGCCTCGTAGACCATGTGGGCGTCGAAGAGGTGGAGCCACAGGAAGACGTCGCGCCGCCTCTCGGGCCGCAAGAGCCACCGGAGGCCCGCCCCCAGGGTCTCTCCGGCACGGGCCCGGCGCCGGGGACCCAGGAGCCTGCGCCGGATCTTTCGCAGGAGCCCCTCGGGGCCCGCCCCGGGGAATCTCGCGTCGGCCTGACCCACCTGGTTGCCCAGGAGCTGGGCGAGGAAGTCCACGCTCGTGAAGGCCCGGGTCTCGAAGCCCCTCTGGGCGAGCCTCCGGCTGAGGGCGTGGGCGGGAAGGTCCTTCCGCACGTAGTTGGAGTACACGCCGTGGCGGCAGAGGTAGTTGGAGGTGAGCATGGACAGGTGCGAGGAGAGCGTGTTCTGGCTCTGGGCGAAGGCCTCCGTGAAGGTGGTCCACTCGGGGGCCAGGGCGTCCAGATTCGGGGTCAGGCCGGCCCCCTCCAGGTGGTCCGTGCGCACGCAGTCCAGGGTGATGAGCAGGATCAGCATGGGTGACTCACTCCACGCCGAGGGCCGAACGGAGCAGGCCGTGGACGTCCTGGATGTGGGGGCGCTTTTCGGGCAGGTCCCGGCTGGAGATCAGGAAGGCGTCGTGTCGCGTGTGCATCCCCGTGAAGTGGGTGCGGCCGAAGACCGCCTCCTTGCGGATGTTGCCCTTGAGGTCGAGGCCGTCGTTCGTCAGGAGCACGAGGTCGGGAGCCTTGTCGAACTCAGGCCCTTCGTAGATCGCCTCGGGAAAGAAGACCTCCCGAATGACCGGGCGCCCCTTATGCTCGAGGGAAAGGAAGAGGGCCTTCAGTTCCTCGCGCAAGGCGGGGACCTGGGCCTCCTCCACGGTCCCCTTGGGGTAGCGCCCCTTCCGGTGGAGGTAGACGCGGGAGGGGTCGAGGACGAAGGCGCGGCTTTCGCCGGAGAGGTCCGCGTAGGATTCGGGGGGGTCCTTCTCCCATTTCAGGTACCCCTTCTCCACGAGGAACCGGTTCAGGTAGACCTCGCTGCGGATGCCGCAGAAGCCGTGATCGCTCATGACGTACAGGGCGTCGGAGGCGCCGAGCCGGTCCGCGAGCCTCCCCACGACGGCGTCGGCCTTGCGGTAGAACTCCATGGCCCGGGCGTGGTTGGGGTGGGCCTCGTCCTCCACGGCGTCCCACTGGAAGTGCTGGAGCCGGTCGGTGCCGGTGATGACGGCCACGAAGAGGTCCCAGTCCTCGTCCTTCCAGAAGTGATCGAAGGCCCGCTCGCGCGCGGCGAGGGTCTCGTCGAGATCCCGGTACAGGTGGTCCGCGTCCTGGGCCTTGGCCGTGTCCACGTCGATGCGGTATCCCATCTTCTCCAGGACGGGGAGGGCCGCGGGCGGGTGGACGGCTTTCTTGAGGTCGATGGCCACGAAGCCCGAGACGAGGACCCCCGCGTGGGCGCGGGCGGGATAGGTGCCCGGCAGGTTGAGGACCACGGATCGCTTGCCCCGCTTCCCCAGGTCGTCCCAGAGCGGGGGCGCCTTCAGGTGGGGATAGCTCGGGAAGAACATCTGGTACGTCCCGGGCTTGAGGTCCATGAACCCGTAGATGCCGTGGCGGGCGGGATTCACCCCCGTCATGAAGGACGACCAGGACACCGAGGAGATCTCCGGGAGCGAGGCGTCCATCTGTTGAAAACGCTTCCCGCCTCCCTCGGCGAGCCGGCCCAGGTTCGGCGTCACGCCCCGGGCGACGAGCTTCTGGAGGAGGGTGTAGGGAACTCCGTCCAGGCCCATGAGGACCGCGCGGGGCTTTTTTTTCGAGAACAGTCCGTTCAGGAGAGCCATCGTGCCTCCGGGTGGGAAGGTGAGGACGTCAGGAAGTTAGGAAGTCAGGAAGGGCGGTATGGGCGACTCGGCCCCAACGGCGGAGGAGGCCGTTTGGCATGGCGCCGATCTTCCCGGTGAGGGCGAACAGCGGGGCTGTCGTCTCGGATGCCAAGTATCCGAGGCGTTCCACGATGACCAAGTGAGTTTCGAGTTCGCTCAACGAACTTCTCGCGATGAGGATGAACTGCCGCCTTTCCGCATCACCGCGCCCTGCCGCTCCCTCCGTGATGTTCGCCGGAACGCTGACCGCCGCCCGGCGTGGCTGAGACGTCAGGCCGCAGCGCACCTCGGCGGGCAGGGTCTGTGTGGCTTCGTTCCCAAGGACCGCTGGATGAACGGCTTCCTTCCAGCACTCGAGGCTTTCATGGGGCCTTTGATACCTGAAAGCATGAACTGAGGCCTTTGTTTCCCCAAGATGCCGCGATGCCGGTGGTTCCCGCCTCCTCACTTCCCCACATCCTGACTTCCTAACCAGTCGGCCAGTCCCTCCCAGCACGCCTCGGGAACCTTCAGCCGGCCCTCGCCGACGCCGAGGCGGATTCGGGGGCGGTTGGCGCCGTGGAAGTCCGAGCCACCCGTGGGGAGGAGGGCGTATTTCCGGGCCAGGGCGGTGAAGCGGGCCTCGTCCTCTTCGGTGTGGTTGCGGTAGTAGCACTCCATGCCTTGGAGGCCGAGGTCTTTGAGATCGCGCACGAAGGCGTCCAGGGTGTCCGGATCGTCGATCTTGAGCTGGAGGGGATGGGCCAGGACGGCCACGCCGCCCGCCCGGCGGATGATTTCGATGCTCTCGGCGGGGCTCAGGCGAACCTTGTCGGCGTAGGCGGGCTGGCCCTTGGCGAGGTACCGGTCGAAGGCCTCCTGGCGGCTCGAGACGTAGCCCTTGTCGAGCAGGGTCTGGGCGAAGTGGGGCCGCCCCACGAGGTCCCCGCCCGCCCGGGAGGCGATCTCCTCGAGGGTCACGTCCAGGCCCAGGGCGTTGAGCCGCTCGACGATGATGGGGTTCCGGTCCGCGCGGCACTTCTGGACGAAGGCGAGTCGCTCCAGGAGGCGGGGCTCCTCCGGGTCGAACCCGTAGCCGAGGATGTGGAGCGTGCCCGGACCGTATTCGGCGGAGATTTCCAGGCCGCCGAGGAAGCCCACGCCTTCGACGCGGGCCGCTTCGGCGGCCTCGGCCAGGCCCTCCACCGTGTCGTGGTCCGTGAGGGCCATCCGCGTGATCCCCGCCCCGCGCGCTTCGCGCACGAGGTCGGCGGGACGGAAGGTCCCGTCCGAACACGTGGAGTGCATGTGCAGGTCGATCATCGTCTTCGAAGGAGCTCCCGGGGTACGTGAACCGAAAAGAGTCGAACGCGTTCGACGTCAAAGGCCGGCGCCACAGCCGCCCTGCACCGTCCCCGCGCTTCACGTCTGGCGTCTAGCGTCTCACGTCAAACGTTTTGCGTCTGGCGTCTTACGCCCTCACCCCAGATACCCCAGGTCCTTGAGGCGGGCCGCGACGACGGCTTCCTCCTCGGCGCCGTAGTCGTCCCCCACGACAGCGGGAACGAGCTGAAGCATCTCGAGGGTCTTGACGATGCGGGCGCAGGACTGCTCCGGCGGCTCCCCGCCGGTGTAGACCACGACCTCGGGCTTGAGGGGAGGCTCGTAGGGATCGGACACCCCTGTGAAGTGAGGGATCTCGCCCGCGAGGGCCTTTTTGTACAGGCCCTTGACGTCCCGCTCCATGAGCTTCTCCAGGGGGCAGTCGAGGTAGCACTCCACGAAGATGGAGCGCTCCTCCACCCCGGCGCGGACTTCATCCCGGATCTCCCGGTAGGGCGAGATGGCCGCCGTGATGGCGCAGACGCCGTTCCGGGCGAGCAGCTTGGCCACGTACCCGATGCGGCGGATGTTGGTGTCCCGGTCCTCCTTGGAGAAGCCGAGCCCCTTCGAGAGGTTCGTGCGGACTTCGTCCCCGTCCAGGACCTCCACCGGAACGCCGCGCTCGAGGAGGCGGTCCTCCACCAGCTTGGACAGGGTCGACTTGCCCGACCCGGACAACCCCGTGAACCAGAGGACGAATCCCTTTCCGTTTCCCGCCATCTTCTCGCTCCTGTCCCGCCGTCGCGGATTCCCGTCACGCCGGTCCGTAGCCGGCCTGCGCCTCGGCGCCGTTCATCACGGCCGCGAAGGCCTCCACGTGCGACGGCTTGAAATGTTCTTTCCAGTCTCCCACCACCCCCTTGCGGAAGGTGGTGCTGCCCGTTGAATAGAGCTGAAGGGCCGCCTCCTCCACCATGGCCCCCGAGGAAGGAAGGCCCACGAACCGATAGAGGTCTCCCAGGGCCCTGCGCTGAAGGTCCTCGGAGCCTCCGCCCCGGGCGCCCACCAGGTCTTCGAATCGGCACAGGTGCGCGGCGCCCTCGCGGGCCCATCCCAGGAAGGAACGGAATCGGGTGCCCAGGTCTTCCAGACCGCTCGCCGCGCCCGACTCCTCCGCCGAGACGCCGCGGATGCAGGCCATGAGCCGGGCGTCGAAGTCCGGGAGCCGGTCGCGGAAGTACGGGCCCAGCCGGTGGGCGTCGCCCTGCTTGAGGATGTAGTGGGCGAGGGAGACGGCCACGTCCCGGGGATCGCGAAGCATGAGGACGACGCGGGCGCCGCATCGCCTCAGGATGTCCGCGTCCCGGGGCCCGTAGGGGTAGTGCCCGTACAGGACCTCGCCCCGCCCGATGGAACCCAGCAGCCGTTCGCGCTCACCCGCGTCCAGGGACCAGTTTCTCCCCCCCTCCCGAAGCCGCATGCCGGGAGAGGCCAGAAGGGCGTTGAGGAGGAGGTGGGTCCCGGACTTGGGAAGGCTCGTGACGAGCACCTTCGGGCCGTCGATGCGGCGGCGGAGGCGGGCGAGCCGGGGGAGAAGGCCGCCGGTCACTCGATTCCCCTCCCAATCAGATCGTCGGGAACCGGGATTCCGAACGTCCGCAGGACGGTGGGCGCCACGTCATAGAGCGTGACGCCCTCCCGCCGGCCCGGCGCCACGCCGGGCCCGTTGAGGATGAACAGGCCGAACTGGGCGTGGTTGGCGTCATCGGGGCCCGTGTCGTTCTCGAAGACATGGATGGCGCCCGTCCCCACGCTGCCCGCGCTGCGCCAGGCCAGGTCCCCGAAGTACACGATCAGGTCGGGGGGCACACCGTTGACCTTCCGGTAGAGGTCCTCCGGGCGGTGCGCCACGGTCCCGATGGGGCGGCCTGCCTCGTCGCCCAGGGCCTCGAGCTTCTCCTTGATGAGGGTCCGGGTCTTCTCGTAGTCGGCCGGCTCCACGACGCCTCGGGGCTCTCGCCCCTTCACGTTCATGAAGATGCGGGAGTAGTAGCCCCCTTCGCCCCAGCAGGTGGTCCGCGACCAGTCGATGTCGCTCGTCTTGAGCTTGCGCGGCTCCGCGGGTTCCTCCTTGAGGGCGAGGAGTCCCTCCCGGCGGAAGAACTCGTTGACGCAGATGGCCCCGCGCATGGTACGCGCCCCGTGGTCCGAGACCACCCAGGTTTGAACGCCCTGGGGGAGAAGGTCCAGGACCGACCCGATCTCCCCGTCGAGGTACCGGTAGTAGTCCCGGATGGCGAACTCGAAGGGGTGGCCCTTCTCGTAGAGCCGGTGCTCCCGGTCGTGGTAACGCCAGAAGGCGTGGTGGATGCGGTCCACGCCCATCTCCACGAACATGAAGAAGTCCCAGGGCTTGGTCTTGACCCACTCCCGCACCACCTTGAACCGGCGCCTGGTCATGACGTAGATCTGATCGAGGAGGGCCGCCTTGTTCTCGGTCCGGAAGTCCTTCACGTCGATGATGTAGTCGCCCTCGGCCAGGCGGTCGAGCTCGTGCTTGGCCTCGTCGGGCCAGGTGTACTGGACCCCCTTGTCGGGCGTGAGGAAACAGCCCACGAGGGTCCCGTTGAGGGGCTTGGGGGGGTAGGTCTGGGGAACGCCGAGGACCACGCTCGAGAGGCGGTTTCGGGACAGGTGCTGCCAGAGCGTCTTCTCCTTGACGTAGGCGGCGTTGGCGAAGAAGAGTTCATCGTAGTCGTAGGACTTGCGGTTTCGGAAGCCGTAGAAACCCAGGGTGCCCGGGTCCTTGCTGGTCATCATGGCGGTCCATGCGGGCACCGTGATGGCGGGCACCGTGGATTTCATGGGCCCCCAGGCCCCGCCCTCCGCGAGACGGCGCAGGTTGGGCAGGTCGTCCTTCCACTCGCCGAAGACGAGGCTCGGTTCCATGCAGTCCATGCCGAAGATGAAGACCTTCTTGTCTTTCACGCGGGCCGTCCTCCGAGAGGATCGTGGAAGGCGATAGGAAGGGGAGGCGCCTGGAAGGGCCGGGCTTCCCGCCGTGGGCTTTTTCCTTCCCTACTCACCTACTCCCCTACTCACTTACTCACCTACTCACCTACTCACCTGCTCTCCCACTCACCTACAAATACCCCATGTGTTTCAAGCGCTTGCGAATGGCCTCCACCTCGCGGGCCGAGAGGGTGCCCTCGGGCGCCCCTTCCTGGTGAGAAACGAGGTCCCGCAGGACGTAGACCGCAAACTCCGTCACCGAGGCGAAGCCGCTGCCCTCGATGAGGACGGAGAGACGCTCGTAGAGAGGCCTCGGGATCTTGAGCGTGACTCGTGGCTCCATTCGCACTCCAATAAGAGTGTAGACTAGGGGAAGGACTCGAACCTGTCAAGGGGGCGGAACCCGTGCCTTCTCGCAGCAAAAAGCGCGTCCGGAACCGAAGGCGGGGACCGGGGCGCCTCGCCTCAGTGGACCTCGCCCTGGATCTTTCGGGCGACTTCCTGGAACCGCAGGAGGATCTCGCGCTCGTGCTTGAGTTCGTCCTCGGCGAACTCGAGCAGGATGGCCTTGAGCTGGGCGTCCTCGCAGAGGGTGGCCGCCTCCTCGTAGCGCCGCCGGGCGCTCCGCTCGGCCTCGACGGCCTCCTGAAAGATGTCGAAGAGACGGTGGATGCGCCGTGCCGAAGGGCCCGAGCCGGGGGCCTCCGCCTTCGGAGGCTTCGCCGCTTCCACCCGCTTCACTCTCCGGTTCGCCGTCATGGATCCTCCCTCCTGGCCGTCTCCCCCTGGAACCTCGGCGCGCGAACCCCCTCCACCGCCCACCCGGCCAGATCCTCCGACAGGGCGTCGAGGGTGTCGAGGTAGGGGGCGATGCTCGGAATGAAATGGCGCTCGTGGCGGGTGTGGGGACCGATTCCGGTCTGGCCCCAGACCACGGCGGCCCCGCCGGGGGCGAAACGGGCCGAGGTTCCGGCCAATTTGCGACCGATTCGCGGCGGGGCTCCCTGTACGGACCGGGCGGCCCGAAGGAGGGCCGCCAGGTAGGGGTTCTCCGGCGGGCACGTGACTCCCGCCTCGCGGACTTCGGCCTCCACCTCGAGGCCCGAGGCCCCGCAGAGGAGGCGTAGCGCCTCCAGGAAGCCGTCCACATCGTCCTCGGGGATGGGCCGCACCTCGATGCCGAGGACGGCCTCGCCGGGCGTGATGTTGTAGACGCCGGGCTCCCCGAAGGAGAGGAAGGGGAACCGGACGCCCGTGACCCATCCATCCTCCGCCTTCCGAGTGAACCGGTCTTCGAGCAATTCGTGGATGGCGGCCCGGGCGGCGATGAGCCGTTCCGAGAGATCGTCCGGCGCCCCGGCCATCCCCGTGTGGGCCCGCTCCCCCCGCGCGGTGACGCGGAGCCGGACGACGCCCCGGTTGGAGGTGCAGATCTCTCCGAAGCGCTCGTCCCCCTTCTCCCCGGTGCGCTCCCCGAGGATCATGAGGCCCGGCGACCACCCGTGGGTCTGGCGGAGTTCTTCGAGGACGTGGGGGGTGCCGCAGGGCTCGGATTCGCCGTTCTCCTCGTTGCCCACGAAGAGGAGACAGACGGGCGGGAAGGGCGGGCCTTGCAAGATCCTTCTGCGCATCCACACGAGGTCCGAGGCCACCACGGTCTTCATGTCCGCGCTTCCGCGACCCCAGAGGTAGTCCCCTTCCACGCGGGGCTCGAACTGGAGGTCGTCGGGGTCCGGCTCCACGACATCGAAATGGCCCGAAAGGACCACGGGCGCCAGCAGCCGGCCGGGAAAGCCCGCGAGGACGGCGGGGTACTTCCCGCCTTCGAAGAGGCGGACCTCCGCACCCGCTTCCTGGAGACGGGTCGCGAGGAACCGCGCGCACCGCCAGACCTCTTTGAGCCGCTCCCGGGGGCAGTTGGTGACGGAGGGGATCCGGATGAGTTCGGCGGACAGGCCGACGGTCTCTCCCACGGGGTCCTCCGAAACCGCCAGGACCTGCGGGCGGGCCGCCGCCCCGATCCGAACGGCCGCCACGGCCTCGGACTCGGACTCCTGGGCCGCCTCGAAAAGGAGCGGGCGGACCTTTGCCTCCTCGTCCCCCAGGCCCCTGGCCAGGGAGTCCGCGTCCCTCAATTCCTCCTGAAGGAGCCGGCCCCGCGCTTCGAGCCATTCGGTGAAGACCTCCCCGGGGACGATGGGGGAGCCCGAGGGGGCCTTCCGCGGCGAACCCAGACGCGAGCGGAACCACTCCCGGGTTCGGCCGGCGGGATTGGCCCCCCCTGCGGCCATCTCGGCGAGGGGGGCAAGGGCCTCCCTCCATTCCAAGGCCCGCGCCAGCGGGTCGAGGTCGGAGAGGGTGGCCGCGAGGAACTCTCGAAGGAGAAGGGGGGAGCCGGTGAAGGGGTCCTCAATCCGGGCCTCGAGACCCGACCGGGCTGCCGCCTCCTCGTTTCGGCGCGCCCGCTGGACGTCGTCGGCGTCGTAGACGAAGGCGGCCCCGAAGGACTCGTCCGCATAGATCCGGAGCAAGAGGAGCTCCTTGAAGACGATCTTCGCCAGCGACAGGCCGAGGTCGTCCCCGCCCTCATCGGTGCGCACCTCCACCCGGGTCATGGGGAGATCCACCCGCGCGCACAGATTCTCGACGAGGAGGGCCCGCTCGGCCTCCTCGAAATCGGCGCGCTCCCCCGCCCGGTACAGGCCTTTCTGGTACAGGCGCTGGAGCTGTTCGCTGGTGGCCCAGATGTTTCGATTCACCGGATCCACGTCGGAGCGGGCGCGGACGGGCGTCCAGTTGTTGGCCCCGAAGCGCACCCCGCGGCGCACCAGGTCATAGGAGATCCGGAGGTAATCGGCGTGGCTGGCGTACAAATACGGCACATCCAGTTCGGGCGGGTTCGGGAAGGTGAGGAGGCGGTTGCTGTCCCGCTCCGTGAGCACCACGGCGGGGTGCCCTTCCACGATCTCCCAGGCGAAGGGCGTGGAGGCGGAAACCGCGATGAAGAGGGGGCAGAAGGGCCGCAGAAGGCGCGTGGCCCGGATCAGGGCGTCGTTGCGGAAGTCGATGAGGGTGCGGCCCTCCCGCCGGTGGCGCGGGAGATGGAAAAAGTCCCAGGAGAGAAGGGACTCGGGGTAGGAGTGGTTGGTGTGGATGCCCGCCGTGGCCAGGTTGGGGCCGAAGAGGGCCACGCACCGGGCCAGGTACTTCTTCTTCGCCAGGCTCCAGCCGTCGGGGATGGCGTCCCCGTTGACCTCCACCGGGTAGGGGACGTTTCCGTGGAGGGCGAAGAATCGCTCTCCGAAGGCGAGGCCGGCGCGGGCCAGCGCGTTCCAGGTGGCGGCCTCGAGCAGCCTCCCTTCCAGGGCCGTCCCGCGGGCCGAATAGTAGGGGCGGGTGGCCCCCTCGATCATCCAGTGAAACACCTCGAGCTGGAACCTGGGGCGCGCGGCCTCGGGCAGGTACCGGTCCATGAGGTGATCCGCGAAGGACCTCCTCTCGGGACCGTACCCCACGGCGGTCACGGGCCGGAGCCCCCGGTCCAGGATGTTGAATTCCAGCTCCAGGCCCGAGAGGCCCCTCCCGAAATGGGTCTCCAGGGAGGACTCCACGGCCAGGCGGAATTTCTCGGCGAAGGTGCCCCAGTCGCCGGATTTCATGGCCGAAGCCGCCCTCCCCGGATCGAACGGCGGGACGATATGCGAAAAGGCATGGAAGCCTCCCCGGCCGGGCGCCTCACGCCGCTCCTCCGTCCCCGGCGCCCTTCACCTGGGAGAGGGCCGCCCAGAGCCGCTCCGCCGCCCGGGCGGTCTTGTCCGGTGGGAGGGCGTAGGAGAAGCGCACCCACCGGGACCCGTAGTCGCTGAAATACACCCCCGGGACGACGGCCAGGCCGAAGCGCTCGGCCAGGTAGGCGCCCATGGCGGAGCTGTCGCTCATCCCCCCCGCGTCCATCCAAGGCCCCACGTCGAGGAAGGCGTAGTAGCCCTTTCCCAGGATGGCTCGGATCCCCTTCTCGGCCAGGAAGGCCGAGAGGACCTTCCGGCTCTCGTTCGTGGGGACCACGATGGGGGCGGCGGCCCGGTCGAAGCCCATGGAGTAGGCGGCCATGGCGACGGCCTGGCTGTGAAAGGAGGGGATGACGCCGTGGGAGGCGCGGTTCTGCATGAACTTGACCAGTTTCCTGGAGGCGAGGAGGTGGGCGTTGCGCACGTTGCTCGCCCCGAGGGACTTGGTGATCCCGTCCAGGAGGATCACCCGCTCCCGTTCGGCGGGTTCGAGGGCCCTCAGGAAGGCGTTCACGTCGTGGGGTTCGCCGTCGGTCACGCGGTGGTAGATCCAGTCGAAGAGGACGTACGGCACGCCGGCGCCGAAGGCGGCTCGGGCGAGGTCGATCTGCTCCGTGAGGGGAATCGTCCTCCCGGTGGGGTTGTCGGGGGAGGTCACGACCAGCCCCGCCACCTTGCGGCCCCCCGCCCGCTCGGCAAAACGAACCGACTCGGCGATGCCTTCCGGGGTAAGCGCCCAGGCGTCGGCCTCGCGCCCCGGCGCCAGAAGGACATTGGCGCCCACGGCGTAGGGCCCCCAGTTGTAGGAGATCCAGGGAACGCGGGACACGACCACGAAGTCGCCCCTCCGCCCGTGACCGAGAAACTGCATGGCGTCGTAGGCCTTGAGGAGGGCGTCCCGACCGCCCTGACAGCCCAGGACGTTCTCGGGGCCCCATCCCGTGTCCGCGTCCAGCTGCCAGTACTTCTCCACGACGGACTTTCGAAAGGCCGCGGTCCCGAAGGGCTGGTCGTAGGCCGATCCATGCTCCCTTTGGAGGGCGTGGGCCCGCTCCCACAGCTCCGCCGAAATGCCCGGAAGGCTCGCGCCTCCGTCGCCCTGGCTCGCGTCGAACTCCTCTCCCCCGGGGAAATCCCGGTGGTACACGGCCAGGGCGTCCCGGATCTCGAACATCCTGGAACCCGGGATGTCGATCATGGAGGCGGGGGAGTGGTCCAGCCCAGAGAGCTCTTCGGGGCGGACCACGAGTTCGGGGGCGTCCTCGTTTCGGGGCGCTCTTGCTCCTTCGGCCATGGGGCCCTCCCTTCGTTCGCGGATGGAAGCGCGGGTCAAGAACGAGATCCCCCCCCTCGGCGAGAGGGGCCGGGGAGACACCGAACCCCGCCCCGGGGGAAGAACCCCGGGGCGGAGGATGGATCGCGGATGGAATGGAGACTTAGGAAATCAGGAAGCGGGGGTGGCGGCCGGCGCCGGCTGGGACGAGGCCTGAGGACTGGAGCCGGAGGAGTCGTCCTTGTGGTTGGCGTACTGGAACCCCGAGACGCGCATCATGTTGTCCAGGGCGACCTTGAGGTCCACGTGGCCCTTTTCGAATTTCGCCACCTGCGTCACGACGAAGTACCCGTCCTTGCTCTCGATGCTGGATCGCTTCACCTCGACGAGCTTCCCCGCCTTGGATTCGAGCGCCTGCCAGTACTTCTTGAAGGTGTCGGGGTTGGACTTGAAGCCGAGGTTCGAGTCCACCTTCTGATAGGCCCCCTGGAAATCCCCCTTTTGGAGAAGGGTGACGAACTCCGAGGCCTTGGCCACGACCAGGTCGTTGGCCTGGGCGTAGAGGGCGCCGAAGGCCACCATGGCGACGGCCAGCAGAGTGACGGCCCGAAGGGGAGTGTTGAAGCGCTTCATGTACGGGTCCTCCTTTGCGCAAACGCTAAAACGGAAACACGTCCCGGGCCGGTTTCTTCCTGCGGCCGAAGGCCGGCGAGACGCCCCTAAATATACGCTTTTTCAGGGCCTTCGTCAAATCCTCCCGCGGGCCGCAGCCGGCGGGAGAGCCAGGCGTTCACCTGACCCGCGAGGGGCAGGGCATGGTCCGTGAGGAGGAACACGTGGGGGGCCGACTCCAGCCGCAGCATCTCGGCGCCCAGAAGCCGCGCCACCCCCTCCAGGTCGGAGGGGGACACCAGGGCATCGGCTTCGGAGGCCACGATGAGATGGGGGCGACCGCGCTGCGTTTTGCTCAGGCGCCCCTCCCGAAGCCCCCACCCGACCCGGGACGCGACGGGCAGGAGGGCGATCTGCCTCAGGAGCCGTCCGCTCTCGGGGACGCACTCGGCGAGGAACCGCTTCACGGAGGCCTCGCAACCCACCTCCCCGAAGCCCAAGGCGCGCACGGCCTCGGCGTTCTGGATGGGGCAGTCCAGCCCCCCGAGAAGCCGGGCCTTGAGCCGCCACCCACCGTGGGAACGGACCCTCCTGCGGGCTTCCGGCGAGAGGCCCCGTGGCGGGAGGGGCATGAGCAGGACGGACGCCGCCACCGCGCGCCGCTCCAGGTACTTGAGCGTGAGCCAGCCTCCCAGGCTGTGGCCCACGACCACGGTCCGCTCCGGGTCGCGGACGCCTTCCGCCACGGCGGCCGCCGCCTCCTTGAGGCCGACTCCGCGCACGTCCCCCCCCGGCTCGTGGCCGGGGAGGGTGAGGCTCCGGACGGACCAGCCTTCCCCCGCGAAGAACGCGGTCCAGGCCCGGAAGATCCAGGGGCCCTCCCACGCGCCGTGCACGCACACCATCTCGTACCCGAACACGGATCTTCTCTCCCTGTGTCGTACCGCGGGATCGCGCCCGGATCGGCGCGTTGCGTTGCTCAGAAAGCGAGGGGCCGCTGGGGGGCCGAGGGCGGTGTCCCCACCGGCGGAGTCGGAAAGGCCTTCCCTCGGGGCATCATCCCTGGAACCAGTCGGGAAACGCGCCCCACCAGGAAAGGGCCACCTTGTAGATGCCCGTGCGGTCGGGGGCCACGAGAAAGAGAGCCGGGGACTCGAAGGACCGCCCGTCCCGCAGGGAAGTTTTGACGCGCATCCGAACGAGGGCCGTCAGTTCCGAGATCCACTCCACCTCGGCGCCCACGGGGACTTGGGTAAGGGGCTCCTCCCGATGGGCCTCCACCGTCTGCCGGAACTCGTCCACGTTGGCGTGCCAGATGTTGGCCAGGCCTTTCCATTCGATGATCTCGGAGGTGGGGAGGTGGACGAAGGTCTCTCCCGCATCGGCGTCCCCCTTCGCGTAGGCTTCCAGAAGCCCGCGCACGGCCTCCAGAGCCGACCGATCTCGGAAGTCCATTTCGCCGTCTGCCGCCTGTTTGCCCATGGATTCCTTCGCCTCCCCCTTCGGCCTCTCCCCGTCGCTCACTCCCCGCCCTCCCGAATCTGCCAGCGAACGGCGTCCCTTACCCCCTCTTCGAAGGCCACCCGAGGACGAAAGCCCAGCTCCCTCTCCGCCCGACCCGGATCCAGCGCGCGCCGGAAATCGTGGGCGCTGCGGTCCTCCACGAAGTCGAGCCGCGCCTCCGCCTCACGGGGGTCTCGGCCGAGGCACTCCGCGGCGGCCCGGGCGGCGAGCCGGATCACCTCGAGGTTGGTCCGCTCGCACCGCGCACCCAGATGGTACACCGCACCGGGCCTCCCTCCCTCGAGAACCGCGAGGACGCCCCGGTTGTGGTCCTCCACGTGGATCCAGTCCCGGCTCTGGCCGCCGGACCCGTAGACCGGGATGGGCTCTCCCCTCCGCACGCGCTCCGCCACGCTGGGGATGAGCTTGTCCGGTGATTGACGGGGGCCATATATGTTCGTGGTCCGCGTGACGAGGGTCCGGATGCCGAAGGTCGAGTGGTAGGCGAGCGTGAGGACGTCGGCCGAAGCCTTGCTGGCGGCGTAGGGCGTGGAGGGATTGAGGGGCGACGCCTCGGTGAAGCGCTCCGCTGCGCCCTCCCCGTACACCTCGTAGGAGGAGAGGTGGAGGAAGGTCCCGCCCGAGCCCGACCAGGCTTTTCGGGCCTCCTCGAGGACCATCGCCGTGCCGAGCACGTTCACCTGAGAGAAGGAGAGGGGCGACTCGATCTCCAGCCCCGACGGGTTCCGCGCCGCGAAGTGGACGACGGCATGGAAGGCGGCGGAGGTGAAAAGGGACTTCACGTCGCGGGGGTCGGTCACGCGGCCCCTCACGAACCGAAGGCGGCCGGGGTGGCTGGCTTCGAGGCCTGCGAGGAATCTCGCACCGGGGCCGCCCGTGAGGCTGTCGAAGACCGTCAGCGTCCACGCGGGCCTTTCGGCGAGGAGCAGGCGGACAAAGGCGCCTCCCACGAAGCCTCCCCCCCCGGTGATGAGCAGGCTCGCGGGCCGGTCCGGAGACGGCCTTTCCGAGACCCCGGAGGCCCCGCTGGAGCGCGGGGAGGCTCCCGTCATTCGGATCCCACCCCGGGTTCGCGGCCGGCGTAGAGGCGGCGGACGAATTCGACGTATTCGCCGCTGAGGATCCGACGCCACCACCCCTCATGGTCCAGGTACCAGCGGACCGTGTCCCGCAGACCCTCCTCGAACGACACTCGTGGGCGGAAACCGAGCTCGCGCTCCGCCTTGGAGGGGTCGATGGCGTACCGCCAATCGTGACCGGGCCGGTCCTTCACGAACGCGATCCGCGAATCGGGGTCCGTTTCCGTCCACCCCTTCCGGGCGCAGACCTCGCGGATCAAGGCCCGCACGAGATCGATGTTGCGGAGTTCGCACCGGGCGCCCAGGTTGTAAACCTCCCCTGGCCTCCCGTTCTCGAAGGCGAGAAGGGCGCCCCGGTTGTGGTCATCCACGTGGATCCAGTCCCGCACGTTCTCCCCTTTCCCGTACACGGGAAGGGGCTGGCCGTCGAGCAGGCGGACCATCATGAGGGGGATGAGCTTTTCGGGGAACTGATAGGGCCCGTAGTTGTTGCAGCAACGCGTGACCACGACGGGGAGGCCGAAGGTCCGGTGGTAGGCCAGGGCCATCTGATCCGCGGCGGCCTTGCTGGCCGAGTACGGGCTCGATGGCCGGAGGGGGGTCTCTTCCGTGAAGCGCCCCTCCTCCCCGAGGGCCCCGTAGACTTCGTCGGTGGAGATGAGGAGGAACCGGCCCGGACGATCCTTCCAGGCCAGGCGGCACCTCTCCAGGAGATGGGCCGTCCCCATGACGTTCGTCCGCACGAAGGCCAGGGGTCCCAGGATGGAGCGATCCACGTGGCTCTCGGCGGCGAAGTGGACGACGCCGTCAATGGGCTCCTCCTGAAAGAGCCTTTCCAGTCCCGAGCCATCCGTGACGTCCCCCCGGACGAAGCGGTACCGGCCCTCGAAGGAGGCCTCCAGCCCCTCCAGGTTCTCGAGGTTCCCGGCATAGGTCAGGGCGTCGAGGACCACGACCCGCCAGTCGGGTCGCTCCCGGAGGGCCAGTCGAACGAAATTGCTGCCGATGAAGCCCGCGCCGCCCGTGACCAGAACCGTTCGATTGGCCATGCTTCGACCTCCGATGGGGTCGCACGCGCTCATGGCGCGGCGATGCCTCGCTTCTTGGCGAAGGCCGCGAGATCCGAGTAGTGTTTTCGGTCCTCCCGGCCCAGACTCTTGAGGAGGCGGGAAAGGCCCGGAGCCTCGCGGATTTCGATCCCTTCCATGTGGTTCTCCGCGGCGCTGTTCTCGAAGCGGAGGGCCAGACCCAGCGCTTCCGGCAGGGAGGGCGAGCTCCGCAAGAGGAGGAGCTTGCTCACCTCGCAGGCCGTGTCTTCGAGTTCCTTGGGGGAGAGATCCACTTTGAAGGAGAGGTCCTTTTCCTTCCTGAGAAGCCGGCGTTCGTACTGGATGAGGGCCACGTGGGACCTCTCGTCCCGGGCCATGCGGTAGAACAGGGCCGAGGCCTCGGCGTCCTCCGCGTAGACCTCGCTGAACCACCCGTAGAGCTCGGCCAGGCGGCTCTCGATTTCGATCAGGATTTTGAAGAATCGCTGGACGTCCATCTCATTCTCCCGAACCGCCGGCACTGCTTCCAAGGGACGGCCCCTCCCCCCGCGTCGCCCGAAAGAAGGCCCTCAAATCCTCCGTCCAGGGTGCTCCCTCCTCCGGCCCCGGCTGCCGGAGCCATGCGTGGCGGGGGCGGCGGGCGGGACGGGGATACTCCTCGGTGCGGCACGCTTCCACCGTGCAGGGGAGGCCGGCCAGGCGAACGATCTCCCGGGCGAATTCGAACCAGGTGATGGGGCCGCCGGCGCCGACGGCGTGGACCGTCCCCCGGGCGCCGCGGCTCAGGAGCCCCTCCACCCGCCGGGCCAGGGACACGGTCCACGTGGGTGCTCCATACTGATCGTCCACGACCCGGATGGACTCCCGCTCTCTGGCCAGACGCAGAATCGTGTCCACGAAGTTCCGCCCGTGGCGGCCGTAAAGCCACTGGGTCCTCACGATGAGGTACCGGTCCGGAGACAGGTGCTCCGCGAGGGCCCTTTCCCCGGCGAGCTTGCTTTCCCCGTAGGCGTTGACCGCCGGGCCCGGCGGGTCATCGGGGCCGTACCCTTCCGGACGGTCGCCCGGGAAGACGTAGTCCGTGCTGAGATGGACGAGGGGCAAGCCGAGGCGGAGGCAGGCCCGAGCCACGTTTTCGGCCCCGGCGCCGTTGACCCGGAAGGCCTCCTCCCGCCTGGCTTCGGCCCCGTCCACGTCGGTGAAGGCCGCCGCGTTGACCACCACGTCGGCCGATTCCGCGGAGAGAAACTCCAGCAGGGCCCGAAGGTCGGTGATGTCCACCCGCGGGAGGTCCCCGGCCAGAACCGAGTGGCCCGCTTCCAAGAGGAGGGGCACGGCGTCCCGGCCGAACATGCCGTCCGAGCCCAGCAGGACGATTCTCACGGGCCGGCCCTGCCCTCTCGTCGGGCCGGGGCGGTAAGGCTCATCCCTTCTCTCCCCGCCCCCCTCCTCCCGCTCACCGGTCCCGGGTCGTCCAGTCGTAGGGGATCACGCCGTTGTCGTGGGCCGCCAGCCTGTACTCGTCCGGGTTCTCGTAGTCGTAAGGCCGGGTGGGAGCGTTCACCACGTACGCCTCCTCCGTCCCGAGGCATTTCCAACCGTGGTACACCCCGATGGGGACCTGCACGAGGAGGGGGTTGTGCTCCCCGATGACGAACTCGTCGATGGCCCCCTTCGTGGGGGAGCCCTCCCGCGTGTCGCAGAGGACGAGCTTCACGGTCCCCTTGACGCACACGAAGTTGTCCTTCTGGAGCTTGTGGTAGTGCCAGGCCTTGACGACTCCGGGGTAGGTCGTGGAGAGGTACATCTGGCCGAAGTGCTCGAAGCACTCGTCGTCGCTCCGGAGCATTTCCATAAGGCGGCCCCGGTCATCGGGGATGACCTTCAGTTTCTTGACCTTCACGTCGTGGATCATGGCGTCCCTCCTGCCACGAGCGTATTCGCGTGGGCGAGGCTGTCGAAGGTGCCCGCATCCGTCCACCAGCCTTGAAGGAATTCGTACCCCAGCCGGCCCATTTGAATGTAGGCGTTGTTCACGTCGGTGATTTCCAGTTCGCCGCGGGCGCTGGGCTTGAGCGTCCGGATGAGGTCGAAGACCTGGGCGTCGTACACATACACGCCCGTCACCGCCCAACGGCTTTCGGGCTCCTTGGGCTTCTCCACGATCTTCACCACGCGGTCCCCTTCGAGGGTGGCCACTCCGAACCGGTGGGGATCGGGAACCTCCTTGAGGGCGATGCGCGCGCCCTCGCCTTTCTGGTCCCTCAGAAACCGCTCGGTGAGGGAGGACAGGCCGTCCTCGAAGAGGTTGTCCCCCAGGATCACGGTGAGGGGGCTCCCTCCCGAGAAGTTCTCCGCCAGGGAGAGGGCCTGGGCGATGCCTCCGGCCTCGTCCTGCACCTTGTACGTGAAGGCGCAGCCGAAGTCCTTGCCCGAGCCCAGGAGGTTGACCACGGCGCCCATGTGCTCCGTTCCCGTCACGATGAGAATGTGGTGAATCCCGATTTCGAGGAGTTTCTCGATGGGGTAGTAGATCATGGGCTTCTTCCCCACCGGGAGCAGGTGCTTGTTGGTGACCTTCGTGAGGGGATAGAGACGGGAGCCGGTCCCTCCGGCCAGGATCACGCCTTTCATTCGCGACTCCAGACATGGGGAAGGCCCGGGACGGCGGCTGGCGCACCCCCGCCGGGACCTTCGTCAGGGGTTTACCAGCGAACGCTCGTCCTCTCGCGAGAGCGGACGTCTTCCTGAAGGGCCTCCACGCCGGAACGGATTCCGTCGGCCCCATCGAGAGGAACCGCGAGGCTTCCCTCCCGAGTGCGAATCACCGCCATGCCCCGCAGGTCCTTGAAGAGGGCCGGACGGTCGGTGATCAGCAGGCAGTCCGAGCAGTTTTCGACGCGCCGGGGGCCCCAGCCCGCGTTTCCCTCCGGGTCCCGCGGGAGGATCCGGTGGAGGGAAGGGTAGGTCCCCACGTCGCTCCAGGAAAAGTCCGCGGGGACCATGGCCACCCCGGCGCTTTTTTCCATGAGCGCATAGTCCACGGAAATGGAAGGGAGGGCGAGATAGGGGCGCGGGTCCCCGCGCTCGAGCCACGCCTCCGAAGCCTCCCACACCCCCGGGCAATGGAGCCCCATCTCCTCCCGCAGACGCCCCACGGGAAAAAGGAACATCCCCGAGTTCCAGGAGGCGCGCCCCTCCGCAAGGAGAGCCTGGGCCTTCTCGCGGTCGGGCTTCTCCACGAAACGCCGGAGGCGGAAGCCCTCCCCGAGGGGGTCCCCGGATTCGATATACCCGTAGGCCGTTTCGGGTCCTGTGGGCCGAATGCCCATGACTCCCAGGACGCGGTGAGCCTTGCATACGCGGGCCAGGCGAGCCACGGTCAGGGCGAAGCGGCCGGGGTCGCCGACGTGATGGTCCGCCGGAAGGACGAGCAGGAGGCCATCCGGCCCCATCCGGCGGAGGGCGTCCGCTCCCGCCAGAGCCACGGCGGCCGCGGTGTTCCTGGGCGCCGGCTCGGCCAGATAGGTGAGCCCCTTGGCCCGGCACCAGCGAGCGAGGGCGGGGGATCCAATGGTGACCGCCCCGGAGGGACGGAGCCGCCTGACCCGGCGGGCCGTGGCGGAGTAGAGGCTCCCCAGGGGACCGAGGGAGACAAAGGGCTTGGGCCGGGCGGACGTGCTCAAAGGCCAGAGGCGCGTGCCGGAGCCGCCCGCCAAGACGGCGACATACAATTCATCGCTATTCACAGATTTCACGGTATTTGCCATTGGCTTTCTAAAAACTCCGCCTTCATTTGTTTCGTATTTGAAACTACACCAGAATGTCGCGATCCACTTCGAGAGGCAGGGAATGTTCCAGGTAGTCGAGCAAGACCCTGACCCTCTCCCTGGACGCGAAATTCTCGAGAACCACGCCCTCGAGGCCGGCGAAGACCCCCTCCTTGAAGCGGACGCGCTGGCCCACCACGAAGGCGGGGAGCGGCTCGGGCGTGAGGTATCCCCTCCCCGCCTCCCGCGTGCGCCAGTGGTCCACCAGGTCCTCCTCCACTCCCGCCAGCAGGTCCCCGAAGAGCAAGGGGCGCAGGACGGCGGGAAAATACCTCACCCGGGGCAAATCCACCGATGGCGAGAGCCAGACGAAGAGGTACCCCGGAAAGAGGGGCCGCAGCGCATCCTTGGACCCCGGTCCCCGGAACTTGGGGGCATAGGTCGAGTACCCCTCCCGGGCGAAAACGGCCGAAGCCACCTCCTCCTTCCGGGGCTTGACGGCCAGAACCGCCCAGACCCTTCGCACGCTCCGAAGGTCCACGAGCATCTAGCGACGACCGGCGTGGAAGTCCCGGATGGCCTGAGCCACCTCCTGGACCTCCTCCTCTCGCAACTCCGCGAAAACCGGGAGGGCGAGGACCTCCGCCGCCGCCTTCTCGGATTCGGGGAAGGCCCCCTCCTGGTACCCGAGGAAACGGAAGCACGACTGCAGGTGGAGGGGGATGGGGTAGTAGATCATGGACCCGATCCCCTTCCCGTCCAGAAAGGCTTTGAGCGCGTCGCGCTCGGGCGTGCGGATCACATACTGGTGGTAGATGTGGACGTACCCCTCGGGTGCGCGGGGCACCGCCACCCCCGGGATGCCCTCGAGGGCCTGGCCGTATCTCTCGGCCACGCGGGCCCGCTCCCTGTTCCAATCGTCCACGTGGCGCAGCTTGACCCGCAGGACCGCCGCCTGGACCTCGTCCAGCCGGGAGTTGTATCCGATGGTCTCGTGGACGTACCGCTCCCGGCTCCCGTGGACCCGCCACATGCGCAGGGCCTCCGCCAGGGCTCCGTCCCCCGTCGTGACGAGGCCGCCGTCGCCGGCCCCGCCCAGGTTCTTCGTGGGGAAGAAGGAAAACCCGGCCATGTCTCCCAGGACGCCCGCGCGACGCCCTTTGTACGAGGAGCCGTAGGCCTGGCACGCGTCCTCCAGAACGAGGAGCCCCCAGTCCTTGGCGAGGCTATTGAGCGCGTCCATGTCACAGCAGAGCCCGTACAGGTGCACGGGCAGGAGGACGCGGATCACGGTTCCCGTGGGCCCGTGCACCGGTCGTCCCCCTTCGCCCCGATGGCACTCCGCTTCAAGGAACCGCTGGAGGGCCCGGGGGGAGAGGTTGAAGGTCTCGGGATCCACGTCCACGAAAAAGGGCCTCCCCCCCGCGTTATGGATCGCTCCGGCGGTGGCGAAGAAGGTAAAGGGAGACGTGATGACGCCCTCCCCAGGCCGGAGGCCGAGAACCCGAAGGCCCAGAAGGAGCGCGTCGGTCCCCGACGCGACCCCCACCGCGTGCCCCGCTCCGAGGTGTTCGGCGGCTTCTTTCTCGAGGGCCTTCCCGTGCTTTCCAAGGATGAAATGCTGGGTCGTGAACACCTCCGCTACGGCCTGCTGGATCTCGGTCTCGATGCGACGGAACTGCCGGGTGAGGTCGAGGACGGGAACGCTCATGATTGGCACCCTCCATGCGTACGGTTTTATACCACACGCCGGTCCGGTGGCGCAAAGCGGGCGGGCCTTTGCCGATGCAGCCGCGGAGTGCTATCTTGTGGGGAAGGAGACTCCCGATGGACGTGACGATCTTTCACAAGCTCCTCGTCAGCGCCATCCAGAAGAACGCGTCGGACATCCACCTCCAGGTCGGCTACCCCCCGCTCCTTCGGGTGAACGGCGAGCTCCTCGAGGTGAAGTACCATCCCCTGGAACCCGAGGAGACCGAGGCGGTGGCGCGGGAGATCCTCTCCCACACGTTTTTCGGAGACAAGATCGGGAACATCTCGGAACTGGACGTCTCCTACGGCCTCGAGGGCCAGGGACGGTTCCGGGTCAACATCTTCAGGCAGCGCGGCACCCTCTCCATCGTCCTGAGGGTCATCCCCGCTTCCATCCTCTCCTTCGCCGAACTCAACCTGCCTCCCGTCCTCGAGCAGGTGGCGAACTTGCGCCGCGGGCTGGTCCTCGTCTCCGGAGCCACCGGAAACGGAAAGTCCACCACCCTCGCCGCCATGCTGGAGTACATCAATCAGACGAGGCGGGCCCACGTCGTCACCATCGAGGACCCCATCGAGTTCCTTTTCCGCCACAAGCTCTCGGTGATTTCCCAGCGGGAGCTGGGGAGCGACACGCCGTCCTACGCCAAGGCCCTTCAGGCCGTGTTGCGGCAGGACCCGGACGTGATCCTCATCGGAGAGATGCGCGACGGGGAGACGGCGGACACGGCCCTCAAGGCGGCGGAGACCGGCCACCTGGTCCTCGCCTCCCTCCACACGACGGACGCGGTCAAGACCATCAACCGGATGATCGGGTTCTTCCCTCCGGACCAGGAGACCTCCGTGAGGAAGCGGCTCTCGGACGCTCTCATGGCCGTGATCTGCCTGCGGCTCCTGCCGCAGAAATCGGTCCTGGGAAGGATCCCGGCGGTGGAGGTGCTCCGCGTCACACGAACCATCCAGGAGTGCATCCGGGATCCGGAGAAACTCGCCGAGATCCCGGGCCACATGGACAAGGGCCGCGACGTCTACGGGATGCAGTCCTTCGACCAGAACATCCTGGAACTCGTGAAGGCCGGAAAGATCGACCTGGACGTGGCGAAGGCCTCCTTCAGCAACCCCGCCGAGCTCGAGCGCGCCCTCATGCTCGAGGGCTAGCGGGCCGCCGCGCCCCTCGCCCTGGGGCGCTCGGGCATCCCGCTTACCGGCTTGCAGGCTTCCCCCGCACCGTCCTAAAAGGGTCCGCCCAGGGCCTCCAGGGCGCGCGCGAGCCCCTCGTCGTCGAGATCGTGGTGGGTCACGAAGCGGATGGACCGCTCGTTCAGGACGTGGCAGAGGATGCCCCGCTCCTTGAGCACCTCGCCCACGCGGGGCGCCGCAAGGGGCGGCCGCACGGAGGTCACGACGATGTTGGTCTCCACCGAGGGGAGGTCCACATCGAAGAGGTCCGTTTCCGCCAGGCGTCGGGCCAGGGCCTTCGCCCGGCGGTGGTCCTCGGCGAGGCGTCCGGTCATGGCCTCCAGGGCCACCAGCCCCGCCGCCGCCAGGACGCCCGCCTGCCGCATGCCTCCGCCCATCATCTTCCGCACGCGCCGGGCGCGCTCCACGAAATCGGCGCTCCCGCACAGCAGGGATCCGGCGGGGGCGCAGAGCCCCTTGGAGACGCAGAACATGACCGAATCGAAGGGGGCCGCAAGATCCGCCGCGGACACCCCGAGGGCCACCGCGGCGTTGAAGATGCGCGCCCCGTCCAGGTGGGTGGGAAGGCCGAAGCGGCGCGCCGCTTCGCCGATGGCGGCGGCGTGGCCGGGCGGGCAAACGGTCCCGCCCGCCAGGTTGGCCGTGTTTTCGACCGCGACCAGCCCCGTCTGGGCCAGGTAGTAGCTCCTGGGGCGGACGGCGGCCTCCACGTCCCCAGGATCCAGCTGGCCTCGAAGACCCGGAACGGGTCGGGCGAGAACCCCCGAGAAGGCCGCCATCATGGCCATTTCCACGTTGTAGATGTGGCAAGAGGCCTCGCAAATGACCTCCTGGCCCGGCTGGGTGTGCACCTTGACCGCGGCCTGATTGGCCATCGTGCCCGACGGGAAGAAGAGGGCGGCCTCCTTCCCCACGGCCTTTGCGGCCGCCTCCTGAAGCCGGTTGACGGTGGGGTCTTCTCCGTAGACGTCGTCGCCCACCTCCGCCTCCGCCATGGCCCGGCGCATGGCGGGCGTGGGATGCGTCACCGTGTCCGACCTGAGGTCCACCCAGCGAGCGTCCATGCTGATCCTCCCCCGTCCCTCCCGCGGCCTCGACGCCGCTCGGGCGTCTTATTATAGACGCTCCCGCCGGGGAGCCCAACGCGGGGTTGCCTCGGGAAAGACCCCTGGTCTATCCTGGGGCTCTACCGTAGGAGAGTCGATGGTTCCGGCCGTTGCCATCGAGGACCTGACCAAGTCCTTCAAGGGCCACCTCTCCGTGGGCAGGCACCCCGTGTTGAAGGGGGTCACCCTGGAGGTTCCCCGCGGCGGAATCTACGGGTTCCTCGGTCCCAACGGCGCGGGAAAGACGACCACGCTCAAGATCCTCATGGGCCTGCTTTTCGCCGATTCGGGCCACGTGCGGATCCTCGGCCGGCCCCTTGGGGATCCGTCGGCGAGGGCCCGCATCGGGTTTCTTCCCGAGGCGCCCTATTTCTACGATTACCTCACGGGGTCCGAACTCCTGGACTTCATGGGGCGCCTCTTCGGGCTCTCCGCGCGCGAAACAGCGGACCGGGGGACTCGGTTGCTCCGGACCGTCGGCCTCGAGGGCAAGGGCGGGCTCCAGCTGCGGAAGTACAGCAAAGGGATGCTTCAGCGGATCGGCCTGGCCCAGGCGCTCATCAACGATCCCGAACTCGTCCTCCTCGACGAGCCCATGAGCGGCCTGGATCCCATCGGCCGCCGCGAGATCCGAGACCTCATCCTGGACCTCAGGCACCAGGGAAAGACGGTTTTCTTCTCGTCCCACATCCTCGCCGACGCCGAAGCCATCTGCGACGCGGTGGCCATTCTCATGGGAGGCCGCGTGGTCCGGGAGGGACCCCTGGACAGCCTGTTGGGCTCGGAGGTCCGGTTCTGGGACGTGACGCTTCTGGCCCAGACGGCCTTCGCGCCCCCTCCGGATGCGGAGATCCTGGCCCGGATGGGGTCCCAAGTCCTGGTCAGGGTCTCCCGGGAGGAAGCCCTTCAGACCCTCCTGGACGAGGCGCGCCGGGCGGGCGCCCGGGTCCGATCCGTGACCCCTCAGAAGGTGTCCCTCGAGGACCTGTTTCTGGCCCAGGTGCCGCCGGGGGCCGCGCCATGATCCCGACCCGCGAATCGGCGCGCCTCTTTCGCGCCCAGGTATGGGCCATCGCCCGCAACACCTTCCGGGAGTCTGTCCGCAGCCGCGTCTTTTACATCCTGCTGGCATTCGCCGTGGGCCTGCTGGGATTCTCCTACGTTCTCGGCTTTCTCGCCGTGGGGATCCTTCGCAAGGTCGTCCTGGACGTGGGCCTGTCCACCATCTCCTATTTCACGGCGCTCACCGCCATCTTCGTCGGGATCGGCCTCGTCTACCAGGAGATCGAAAAGAAGACCATCTACAACATTCTTTCCAAGCCGGTGGATCGGGGCCGTTTCATCCTGGGACGCTACGCCGGCCTCCTCCTCGTGCTCCTGGTGAACCTCGCCGCCATGGTGGCGGTCCTGTCCCTGGTCCTCGTCCTCGTGGGTGGATTCACGCCGCGGATCTTCGCGGCCGCCTACTTCACGGCCCTCGAACTGATGGTGCTCACGGCGGTGGCGATCTTCTTCTCCTCCGTGGCTTCGCCCGTGGTCAGCGCGTTGTGCACCGCCGCCTTCTACGTGATCGGCCACACGAGTTCGGCCCTGCCCGAGGTTCTCCTTCCCCAGGTGGAGTCGGTCTTCGGGCGCAAGATCATCGTCCTCCTGTACCACGTGCTTCCCGACCTGAACATGTTGAGCATCACGGACCTCGTCGCCCACGACCTTCCGGTGGCGCCCGGGTTCACGCCCCGGGCCACCCTCTACACGCTCCTGTTCGTGGTGATCCTCCTGTCGGCCTCGGCCCTGAGTTTCCGACGTCGAGACCTCCTATGAACCTCCGGCACGCCCTGGCCTTGATCCTTCTGGCGGCCTTGCTGGTGACGGCGGGGTCGCTTCACTCGAGCCTCGCCGACCTCCGCGCCGGGTACTCCGACGAGTTTCGCTCGTATTACATACCCTCCAGCGGATACATGAAGGTGGCCAGCCTGGGCCAGAGGAATCTCTGGGCGGACCTGATCTTCGTATGGGCGGTGCAGTACTTCGACCGGTATGGCAAGGAGGTGCGGGGCACCTACCTCTCGCGGACCTTTGACACCCTGACGGACCTGGACCCTCGATTCTATGAGGCGTACATCTTCGGGTGCCTCTTCCTGTCCCTGGACCAGAACTGGGACGCCCTCTACCGCCTGGCCGACAAGGGCATCTCCTTCAATTCCAAGAACTGGCTTCTGCCATGGGAGGCGGGCACCTACGCCTTCTTCCAGGCCAAGGACTACGAGCAGGCGGCGCGCTACTTCCAGATCGCCCACGACCGGAACCCGGAGGAGATCCTCATCAAGGACATGCTGGCCAACTCCCTCAAGTACAGAGGGGATTACGAGCGATCTCTCGAGTTCTGGACCAAGATTCGCGGCCAGTTCGAGGGCGACGATTCCTCGCGCGGCCGGTTCTTCCGCCTGGCCGCGGACCGAAACATCTTCGATCTTCGGGTCAAGATCGACCTCAGGCGGCTGGAGGCCGCGGTGGACGCCTTCACGAAAGCAAAGGGGGCTCGTCCCCAGCGCCTCTCGGACCTGGTCCGGGACGGCTTCCTTCCCGGAGTGCCCATGGACCCCTACGGGGAACCGTACCTGTACGACCCCTCCAGCGGGGACGTGCGGTGCAGCAAGCCCTTCAATTTCAGGGGAGCCTACGGCCAATGGTGAGCCCCCTGTTCGATGCCTCCCTCTTTCTGCCCGCCGCCGGGCTCTTGGGGCTGGTGTGGGGCTCCTTCGCCAACGTCCTGATCCACCGGCTCCCACGAGGCGAATCCGTGGTCTCGCCGGGTTCCCGCTGTCCCGCCTGCGCCGCTCCCATCCGGTGGTTTCAGAACGTCCCCCTCCTCTCCTGGGTGGCCCTCCGAGGCCGGTGCGCCTCGTGCCGGACGCCCATCAGCCCCCGGTATCCCCTCGTGGAGGCGGCCATGGGAGGGCTCTTTCTCGCGTGCGCCGCCGCCTTCGGCCCCAGCCCCGCCTCCGCCATCGGAGCCCTCTTTTCCTTCCTCGCCCTGTGCCTGGGACTCATCGACCTGGAACACCAGATCCTGCCGGACCGCCTCACCCTCCCCGGCATCGCGCTGGGGCTCGGCTCCTCGTTCTTCGTTCCCTGGACGACCCCCTGGGCGTCCCTCCTCGGGGCGGTCCTCGGCGCGGCCCTGCCCGCGGCCCTCATCGGCGCCTACGCCCTCTTCTCGGTGGAGGCCATGGGCTGGGGAGACGTGAAGCTCCTGGCCATGCTGGGAGCGTTCCTGGGATGGAAGGGGATGCTCCTCGCCCTCTTCGGGGGCGCCTTGATCGGGACCCTGGCCGGGGGGGCGTACCTCCTGGCCGCGGGGAAGGACCGCCGAACCCCCCTGCCCTTCGGCACGTTTCTTTGCGCCGCCGGTCTCGGAGCCCTCTTTTGGGGACCGGCCTTCTGGAGCCGGTACCAGGCGCTCCTCCTCCCCTCCCCGCCATGACGGCCTTTGACCGAAAAACGGCCTCCGCGTGGACGTGGCTCCTCCTGTGCGGCGCCCTCACCGTGGCCGGCCTGTGGCTCGTCCTCTCCCTGTCCCGCTCCCTGGCCCGGGAGAGGGGGCTCGTCGAGAGCCAGGCTTCCATGATCGGGCGGCTGGCCGCGGCGCGGGCGGCCCACCTCCCCCTGTCACCCGGCTCGGGATCTCTTTCGGGGCGCATCCTTCCTGGGGCCCCTCCCAAGGACGCGGCCGTCCGTCCGCGGGGCGCCGCCCTCCTCCTGGGAAAGCGGGTCCTCTGGGGGGACGCCGGTTTCGCCCCACCGGTCCTCGCGGTTCCGCCTGCCGGGTCCGACGTGGTGGCGTTTGAGGGGTCCCATCCCCACTACGCGCGCACCTTCGAGGACGGCCGGACCCTCGTGGTGGCGTTCCAGGCTCCCGCCTTCGCGGCCTTGCGCGGGCGGTACGTGGCCGCGCTCGCCGTGGACCTGTTGGCCCTCGCCGCCCTCCTGGCTCTCATGACCTGGTTCTCCAGCCGCCTTTACGGCGCTTACCGGGGCATGGAAGCCAGCCTGAGGGAAGCCGGGAGTCTCCTCGCCTCGGAGGCACCTTCCCCCACGGAGGGGGCCGCCATTCAGGTCTTTCAAAAGGCCCTCGCCGAGCTGAGGAGCCGGACCACCGAATTGGAGGCCCTGCACGCGCGAGAGCGCCGCCGCCTCGAAGAAGTGGAGGGGCTCGCGGAGACGCTCAGCGCGAACCTCGACGCGGGATTTCTGCGGTTCGACGAGGAGGGGCGGCTCATCGGGCTGAACGCTTCGGCGCGGAGCTTGCTCGGTCTCACCGAGATCCCGCGGCTGGGAGACACGGAGGCGGCGCTCCTGGCGACCCGGCCGGCCGTCCGCGACGTGCTGGACGAGGCGCGGGAGACCCGCGCCATCGCCTTGAGGGACGAGGTGGAGGGTGCACCGGGAGTGGTCCTCCAGGTGGCGGGCATCCCCCTCTTCAACCTCCTCCACCAGCGGAAGGGTCATCTGCTCCTATTGAAAGACCAGACGGGCGTGGCGTCCCTGAGAAGGGCCCTGCGGGAAACCGAGTCCCTCAGCCGGCTCGGGGAGGTGGCCGCGGGAGTGGCCCATGAGGTCCGCAACAGCCTCGGCGCACTTCTCGCGCACCTGAGGCTCCTGGAGGCCGACCATCCGGGCCTCTCCGGAGACGGCCACTTTCGGGCGCTTCGCGAGGAAGCGGCCCGCGTGGAGCAGGTGGTCCAAAATCTCCTGGAATTCGCCCGCCCCTTGCCCATCGCCCGTGAACAGGTGGCCCTGCGGGAACTGCTCCTCCAGGAGGCCTCCCTCCTCCGGGAATCCTCCCCGGGCCTTGAAGTCGAGGTGGAGTGCTCCGAAGGCCTTGAAGCGGAAGCCGACCCCGATGCCCTCTCGAGGGCCGTTCGCAACCTGGCTCGAAACGCGGCGGAGGCCGCCACCTCGGCGGGCCGGCCGGGGCGCGTGCGGCTTCAGGCCGCGGAGACCGCGGGGGAGGTGGCCATCGTCGTGGAGGACGACGGCCCCGGACTCCCCGCCGGCATGGAAGAGTCCGTGTTCACGCCCTTTTCCAGCCAGAAACCCGGTGGAACGGGCCTGGGCCTACCCATCGCGCGCAAGATCGCGAGGGAGCACGGAGGGGATCTCGTGGCCTTCAAGTCGGACCTGGGAGGCGCCGGATTCCGCCTGATCCTGCCGCGGACGGGCCCCCGGCTGGAACCCTGACCGCTCCGATCATGTTACTCTACGTATGGAGGTGACCATGCGACGTTGGATTGGCGCGCTCGTTCTGGCCGCCCCTCTCGCCCTCTCGGCCGCCGAAGGAAGCTGGTTTCAGGGCACCCTGGACCAGGCCAAGGCCGCGGCCGCGGAGAGGGGGACGGTGGTGGTCCTCAAGTTTTACGCCGACTGGTGAGGGAGCTGCACAAAACTGGACCGTGAAGTCCTGACGCCCCCCATGTTGGAGAAACTCTCGAAGGCGGCCGTTCTGGTGCGCCTGAACACGGATACCCCCGAGGGCAAGGAGCAGAGCCGCGCCTTCAACCTCCGGGGCATACCGACCACGGTGATCCTGGACGGACGCGGGAAAGAAGTGGACCGGATCATCGGATACGAGGGGCGGTCCGAATGGACCCGAACGCTCCTCGCCTACCTCTACGGAGTGGACACCCTCGACGACCTCCTGGACCGCCACCGGGTCGGCGCCTCCCCGGAACTCGCCCGCGACATCGCGGAAAAGTACCTCGGGCGCGGCTCGGCCAAGGACGCTCTGGCCTGGGTGGAAACGGCACGGAGCGGCTGGCCTTCCGACAGGGCCCAGGAGGTGCTCGGCCTGGACTTGATCCAGGGGCAGGCCCTCCTCCGGGAGGACCCTCCCCGGGGCCAGGAGGTCCTGAAGGGCCTTGCTCTGAAGGGGACTCAGCCTTACGCCGATGAGGCCTTCGACGCACTGTCGGGTTATCACCGCAGGCAGGCCCGAGCCGCGAAGTCCCCCGAGGAGAAGCAAAAGGCCCAGGACTTGATGCTCGCCCTGTACCACGAGATCCTCCCCTCCAAGCAGGACGATTCGGGATTCCTCAACGGGTACGCCTGGCACTGCGCCGAGCTGGGCGTGGAGCTCGACAAGGCCGCTCTGGCCGCCCAGCGGGCCGTGACCCTGAGCCACGAGGACCCGGGGATCCTCGACACGCTCGCCGAGGTGTATTACAAGATGGGCAAGAGGTCCGAGGCCCTCGCCGCCATCGAGAAGGCCGTTGCCAAGAACCCGGACGACGCCTACCTCAAGGGTCAGAGGGAGAAGATCCTCAAGATGGAGGCCGGAGCCGAGTAGGTTCGGTCGATCCGAATGGTCCACGGGCCTCCCCCGCCCCGCGCGTGGGAGGCCCTTTGCGTCGGGCCCGGGCTTGGGAGAGGAGGTGGGGCGCGTGGGCGTTGAACCCGGCCGCCGGACCGCGCTCGTCCTCGCGCTGGCCGCTGGCGCGGGGGCGGCCAATTTTCTGGCGACGTCCATCTTCCCAATGGCCGCCTCCGCCGCCCTGGCCGCCCTCTGCGCTTCGAAACCCCGACTTCGAACGGCCTCCACGGCGCTCTTCGCCGCCGTGCTCGGACTCTGGATCGGCGGACTCGGCCTGCGGGAGCCCGAACCCGACGGCCTCGAGATACTCGTCCGGGAAGCCGGAGGGGAGGCGTTCGTCTGGGTGCGCGGTTCGGTCGTCCACGCCCAGCCGTGGGTGGATGGCAGTCGCTGCCTCCTTCGCGTCTCCACCTTCGGGGGGGCCGGAGGGGACCATCCGTGCCGCAGCCGGGTCCTGGCCTACCTGCCCATCCCCCCGCCCGTGGAAGGAAGCGCCTTCGAAGCCAGTCTCCGCCTGGAGGCTCCTCGGCCGCCCACCAACCCGGGACAGCCCGACCGAGCCGCCCGGCTGGAGCGGGAGGGGACGGACCTGGTCGCCACCTGCCGAAGCCCGGGCCTCTTTCGCGCCTCCCCACCTCCCTTCCTGGGCCTCGTCTCCCGATACAGGAGGGCTCTGGAGTCACGGTTCCTGCGGGCGGAGGGAGGCGACGCCGCCATTCTCCTGGCGGTCCTGTTGGGTGAGCGCGGGCTCCTTTCCGAGGACCAGGTGGAGGTGCTCAGCCGTTCGGGGCTCTATCACCTCGTGGCCCTTTCCGGACAGCACGTGGGCCTTCTGCTCCTCCTGTTTTCTTTCCTCGCTCACGCCACCGGGGTCTCCCCCTCCGTGCGCGACGGTGCGGGGCTCATCCTCCTGGGCCTCTTCGGACTCCTGGCCGCATCGAGCGCTTCCCTGACCCGCGCCCTGCTGATGGCGGGGCTGTTCCTGACGGCCCGTCTGTTGGCGCGCCCCCAGGGCGCTTTCGGGGCCTGGTCCTTCGCCCTGGCGGCCCTGCTGGTCCTCCATCCGGCCTGGCTGCTCGACGCGGGCTTCCAGCTCACCTTCGCGGCCACCTTCGGGATCCTGATCCTGTGGGATGCCCTCCCCGAGTCCCTTTCTGGACCGGGCCTGCGGCAACAGGTCCTCCGCCTTCTCTGGGTCGGCTTGTGCGCCCAGCTCGCCACGCTTCCGATCCTGGCCCTCACCTTCCACCGGATCTCCCTCCTGGGATGGCTGGCCACGCCCCTGGCGTCGGTTCCCCTCCTCGGACTGTTGGCTTTCGGGATTCCCTACATGGCGGGTCTCGCCTTCGTCCCTCTTGCGGGAGACGGGCTCCTGTGGATCCTGGCGGGGCTGGGGCGCGTTTTTCTCTGGCTCCCCTCGGCGTTGGGGTCCGTTCGGAGC